>DASSKX010000195.1:0-2726 GCA_035689925.1 Acidobacteriaceae bacterium | reverse complement strand
CTGGGGTCCGGGGGCATGGGCGTTGTCTACAGAGCGCGGGATACGCGGCTCGAGCGCCTGGTCGCGCTGAAGTTTCTGCCTCAGGAGATCGGCCGCGACCCACAGGCGGTGAAGCGATTTCGGCGCGAGGCGAAGGCGGCTTCGGCGCTCAATCACCCGAATATCTGCACGATCTACGAGGTCGGCGACGCCGACGGCCACGCGTTTATCGCGATGGAATTTCTGGACGGCATGACCCTGCGCGAGCGGATTGCCGGGGACGGCATCAGCGTGCAAACGCTGCTCTCGCTGGCGAATGAGATTGCCGATGCTCTGGACGCGGCGCATGCGGCGGGCATTATCCATCGCGACATCAAACCCGCCAACATTTTCGTGACCAGCCGCGGCCATGCCAAGGTGCTGGACTTCGGCCTCGCCAAGGTGGCAGAGGGGGCACACGCAGATGCCGATGCGACGACGGTGGCCGACGAGCATCTCACGAGCCCGGGCTCGACGATGGGCACCATCGCGTATATGTCGCCGGAGCAGGTGCTCGGCAGGGAGGTGGATGCCCGCACGGACCTGTTCTCGTTCGGCGTGGTGCTGTATGAGATGGCGACCGGCACCTTGCCGTTTCGCGGCCAAAGTACGGGGCAGATTTTCGACGCCATTCTGCACAGCGCTCCGGTGCCTCCGGTCCGATTGAATCCCGATATGCCGCCGGGACTGGAAGCGGTGATCGACAAGGCGCTCGAGAAAGATCCGGACACGCGGTATCAGCACGCGTCGGAGATGCGGGCCGATCTGAAGCGCCTGCAGCGCGACACGAGCGCGGCGGGCACTGCTGGGGCAGCGGTTTCTGACCAGCGCCTGGAAAGCGGGAGGACACGACGATCCGGCGACGCAACGGCGAAACGGAGCCTGAAGTCGAGACCAGACCGGCAGCATCGACGACTGTTTCCTGATGCTGCGGGAGGGATTGTCGTGATCGCTGCGCTCGCGTGGCTGTTCCGTCCGGCGCTGCCGGCGCCGGCGCTCTCCGACTACACGCAGCTCACGCACGATGCGATGCCGAAGGTGCTGATCGGAACGGATGGCCCGCGTCTGTACTTCGCTGAGGGAGATCAGGTGTGGCAGCTATCCGCCAGCGGAGGCAACGCGGCTCCGGTGCACGTCGGCGTGCCGGGATCGTCGACCTTCCATCTCTCCAGCGTCTCGCCGGATGGATCGAGGCTGCTGACCGCGCAGGTTTCGGCGATCAGCGATGCGAGCGCGCCGCTGTGGTCGGTGCCGACGCTGGGAGATTCGCCGGTTCGGTTGTCGGATATCCGAGGGATCTGCGGCGCATGGTCGCCGGATGGAAAGAAGCTGGCTTACATCAACGGGAGTGCGCTTTATCTCGCGAATGCAGACGGGACGGATTCACGTCTGCTGACGAACTTGCCGGGTCCGCCTGCCGGTCCGAACTCCGATACGTCTGAGGGGCAGAACGTCAGCACTGCGCCGGTCTGGTCGCCGGATGGGCGATCGATCGCGATGACACTGGTCACGTCGAAGGCACGCATCAACCAGCTTTGGGAGGTGGGGGCCGACGGAACGAACCTGCACGAAATGTTTCCTGGATGGCATGCGGACGGCGGCGCATGCTGTGGCTCGTGGACGGCGGATGGAAGCTACTTCCTCTTCAATTCGCAGGACCAGATCTGGGCCGCGCGGCAGACCGGCAGCCTGCTGCATAAGGTGAGCCGCGAGCCGGTGGAGCTGACGTCCGGAGCTTTTTCCTATTCGTATCCGATCCCAGGCAGGGACGGCAGGACGGTTTTTGCGGTGGAGGGGATTCGGCGCGGTGAACTGCAGCGCTACAACGCAGGCATCCGGCGCTTCGAGCCGTTTCTCAACGGCATTTCGGCGCAGGACACTGCGTTTTCGAAGGATGGCCAATGGGTCGCGTACGTTTCTTTTCCTGATGGAATCCTGTGGCGGAGCAAACTCGACGGCAGCGAGAAGCTCCAGCTCAGTTCGCCGCCGGTGTACGCGCTGAACGCCAGCTGGTCGCCGGATGGGAAATCGATTGTGTACTTCGGGCTGGAGAAGGGTCATCCGGCGCGCATCTATGAAGTGGCGGCCGCGGGAGGACAGCCGCGGTTGCTCATGCCGAATGGGATGGGCAACCAGAGCGATCCGAACTGGTCGCCGGATGGCGACAGGCTGGTCTTCGGCGGAACGGGAGACGGAGGCGAAAACGGCATTCAGATTCTCGATGTGAAAACGCATCGCGTCGCGACGGTGCCGGGGTCGAAGGGAATGTACAGTCCGCGGTGGTCGCCGGATGGGCGGTATCTTCTGACCCTGCCCGCGGACGAGAGCCGGTTGATGCTCTTCGACTTCAAAACGCAGAACTGGACGAGACTCTACGACGGTGTGGCCGCTTATCCTTCTTTCTCGCGCGACGGCCGTTCTGTTTACTTCCTGCATTTGTCGTCGAACGGATCAGCCGTGGATCGGCTGTCGGTCCCTTCGGGAAAGCTTGAGGAGGTGGTGAGCTTGAAGGGATTCCACTTCACCGGGTTTTATACGTTCTGGTTCGGGCTCGGGCCTGACGATTCGCCGTTGCTGCTGAAAGATGCCGGCACCCATGAGGTCGTTTCGATGAAGTGGACGTCGCCGTGAGGAACGACGTGCGCGATGGATGCTGGGCGGCGGCACCTGAGGGGGCAGTTCTCTACGCGCCGGCTTTCTTTTCGATC
>DASSKX010000194.1:0-3674 GCA_035689925.1 Acidobacteriaceae bacterium | reverse complement strand
TCTCCAGCACTCCGCTGCGCACCTCGCCGCCGCCGGCGGCCCGGCGAGCTTCTGGACCAGCATCCAGGCCAATCTCGACCCTCTCGACGACCTCTGCAACGCCATCGCCAAAACCCTCGTCCAGGACCCGCCCCTCACCCTCGCCGATGGGGGCGTCATCGCCCTCGGCATCGACGCCGAACTCGACGACCTGCGCTCCATCGGCTCGAGCGGCCGCGCCTCCATCGCCGCCATCGAGGAGCGCGAGCGCAAGCGCACCGGTATCGGCTCGCTCAAGGTCCGCTTCAACAACGTCTTCGGCTACTACATCGAGATCACCAAGTCCAACCTTGCCGCCGTCCCCGCCGACTACGAGCGCAAGCAGACGCTGGTCAACGCCGAGCGCTTCACCACGCCGGAGCTGAAGGACTACGAAACGAAGGTCCTCACCGCGCAGGAGCGCTCCGTCGAGATCGAGAAGCGCATCTTCGCCGACCTGCGCCGCTGCCTCATGGAGAACGCCGGGCGCATCCGCCGCACCAGCGCCGCCGTCGCCGAGATCGACCTGGTCGCCGGCTTCGCCCATATCGCCGCCCTGCGCAACTACACCCGCCCGCGCATCGATCCCTCGCCCATCCTTGAAATCGCCGCCGGCCGCCACCCCGTCATCGAGCGCCTCATGGACGAAGCCGGAGACTCCCGCTTCGTCCCCAACGACCTGTTCCTCGACGCCGGCGAGACCACCTCCCAGCCCAACCTGCTGCTCATCACCGGACCAAACATGGGCGGCAAGTCCACCTACCTCCGCCAGGCCGCGCTGCTCGTCATCCTGGCCCAGGCCGGATCCTTCGTCCCCGCCGACCGCATGACCTACGGCATCGTGGACCGCGTCTACACCCGCATCGGGGCCAGCGATAACCTCGCCCGCGGCCGCTCCACCTTCATGGTCGAAATGACCGAAACGGCCAGCATCCTGAATACAGCAACCCCGCAATCGCTCATCCTGCTGGACGAGATGGGCCGGGGAACGTCCACGTTTGACGGTCTCTCGCTGGCCTGGGCCACCCTCGAATACCTCCAGAAGCACATCGGCGCCCGCTCCCTCTTCGCCACGCATTACCATGAATTGACAATGCTGGCCGAAGAATTTCCCCGCCTCAAAAACCTGCATGTCTCGGTCAGCGAAGGCCCCCAGGGAATCGTTTTCCTGCATCGCATAGAACAGGGGCCTGCAAACCGGAGTTACGGAATTGACGTCGCGCGGCTCGCCGGACTGCCCCCGGCTGTGATCCATCGCGCCCGTCAGGTGCTCAGGCAGCACGAGCGATCGGAGCGGCATAACGTTGCCGTCGAGACCGAGCCCGCGCTGCAGCTCACCATGTTTACTCCCCTTTCGCAGCGCATCCTCGATCGGCTGGCGCAGACCGACGTCAATACGCTGACGCCCCTGCAGGCGCTCAATTTACTGGAAGAACTGAAGACCGAAATCACGGGCTAGTTGAAACCGATGACACCACGAGGAAAAGCCCATGAGCTCGAGACCCGGAACTTCAACCCCGATACCCGAACCCTCAGGCGAGCAACGCCGGGCAGCCCGCGTGTTCATGCCGCGACGACGTAATGTGCAGCTCGCCGAGCAGGCCGGCCAGATTCTCATCGTCGGCGTCGGCTCCACCTCCTTGTCCCCCGAAGAACGCTCCTGGGTCGAGAAGATCCGCCCCGGCGGCATCATCCTTTTTCGGCGCAATATCGAGGAGGCCTCTCAGGCCGCCAGCCTGCTGCGCGACGCGGATCGCCTCAGCGCGACGCCGCTCTTCCGCTGCGTCGATCTCGAAGGTGGACTCGTCGACCGCCTCCGCGACGTCGTGCACCCCATGCCGTCGCCGGCCGCCGTTTTCGCCACCGGCAAGCGCAACCTCTACCGCCAGCACGGATGGCTGATCGCCCGCGAAGCCCGTGCCGTCGGATTCAACGTGGTCCTCACCCCGGTGCTCGATCTGGCTCTGCCCGAATCCGCTCCCATTCTCAAGAGCCGCGCCGTCGCCGCCGAGCCCTGGAAGGTCATCGACTATGCCCGCTACTTTGTCTCCGGCCTCAACATGGAGAACATGCTCGGCTGCGGCAAGCACTTCCCCGGACTCGGCGGAGCCAAAGTGGATGCGCACCAGTCCACGCCCGTGATTCATCGCCAGACGCGCCTCATGTGGCGCACCGACCTCTCGCCCTGGCTCGCCGTCGGGAGCCGCCTGCCGTTCGCCATGGTCGCGCACGCGTCCTATCCGTGGCCTGGACGTGACCCCGCGCTGGCCACCGTCTCGCGCTACTGGGTCACCAACGTGCTCCGGCGCCAGGTCCGCTTCCGCGGCATCATCCTCTCCGACGACATGGAGATGGGCGGCATCCTCTCGCAGATGTCCATTGAGGACGCTGTGATCGGCGCCGTTCGCGCCGGCATTCAGATGATCGAAATTTGCCGCAGCCCGGAGCTGATCCACCGCGCCTACGAAGCCATCCTGCGCGAGTCCGAGCACTCCCGCGCCTTCCGCGACATGGTCGCCAGCGCCTGGCGCAAAATCTACCGCTCCAAGAAAAAGTGGCTCCAGCCCGTCAAGCGGCAGAACCTCTCCGACGCGCGCATCAGCCGCCTCTGCGAAGACGTCAGGGACTTCGCCGAGCGCGTCGGCGAGCGCCCCGCCGTCTCCGCGCCCGACCCCGAACGCTGGCGCGGCGCCGAAACGGATCAGGCACAAGCGTCCTGATGAATCAAGGGTCCGGGCTGGCCCGTCAGCGCACCACGCGCGCCAGCATCGGCCCTGCCACCGCCATCAGCAGCACGTACGCCGCCGCGAGCGATGCCAGCCGCGGCTCCACTCCGGCGGCCAGCCCCGCAATCACAATGGAGAACTCCCCGCGCGCGACCAGCGTCAGGCCGGCCCGCACCCGCGCCCGCCGGTCCGCGCCCGATCGCCGCGCCGCCCAGTACCCGGTCACGATCTTCGTCAGCGTCGTCGCCACCGCCAGTGCCACGGCAACCAGCAGCACCGAGGGCAGGCTGCGTGGATCGATCTCCAGCCCGAAGAAAAAGAAGAACAGCGCGGCGAACAAATCCCGCAGCGGTGCGATCAGCCGGTGCGACTGTTCGGCGATCGGTCCAGAAACGGCAATCCCGACCAGAAACGCGCCAATGGCCGACGAGACCTGCAGCCGCTGCGCCAGCCCCGCCACCAGCAGCACCGTCCCGAACACCGTCAGCAGAATCACCTCGTCCGACTGATGCTCGGCGGCGACGCTCAGCGCCCTGCCGTACCGCGTCGCCAGAAACAGCGCCAGCAGCACCGTCGCCAGCGCCACGCCCACCGAGATCGCGATCCGCGCCGCCCCGCCGCCGCTCAGCAGCGCCGCAATCAGCGGCAGATACACCGCCATCATCAGATCTTCGAGGACCAGGATCGAGAGCACCGTCGAGGTCTCCGGCGCGTTCATGCGGCCCAGTTCGTGCAGGATCCTCGCCACGATCCCCGACGACGTGATCAGCGTGATGCCCCCCAGCAGCACCGAGGGCAACCAGCCCCAGCCCAGCAGAAATCCCGCAATCAATCCAGGAGGAAAGTTGAGCAGGCAATCGATCGCCGCTCCGCCCAGGCCGCGGCGCAGATTTCGCTGCAACTGCTCGCCCGAATATTCCAGCCCCAGCA
>DASSKX010000193.1:0-2072 GCA_035689925.1 Acidobacteriaceae bacterium | reverse complement strand
AGCGCGGCGATCTGCATGAACGAGGTGACCCCGCCGCATCGCGTCATATCCGCCTGCAACACGTCCACGGAGTTTGCCGCGAGCATGTTCTCGAAATCCAGCAGACGGTATCCGTACTCGCCTGCCGCGATCTCCATGCGCGCCGGGGCACGATCCCGGACAAAGCGCAGACCCTCGAGGTTGTCCGACGAAACCGGCTCCTCGAACCACCGCACATTGTGCTCGGCCAGCGTGTCTGCCACTTCCAGAGCCTGGCGCGGCGTATAGGCGCCGTTCGCATCCACGTAAAGCCGCGTTCTGGGACCGATGGCGTCGCGCGCAACGGCGATGCGCTGCGGATCGCGCTTCGAATCTCGGCCGATCTTCATCTTCACGGCGCAGATTCCTTCGTGCTCCCAACCGCTCAGTTGCTTGGCGAGTTGCTTGTCGGTGTAGGAGGTGAATCCGCCGCTGCCATACACCGGCGCTTCGGCCCGTACCTGGCCCAGGAGTTTCACCAGCGGAATGCCCAGCAGGCGCGCCTTCAAATCCCAAATGGCGCAATCGACGGCGGAAATCGCCATCGAGCAGATGCCGGGCCGCCCCAGGTTGCGGATCCTCTGCCACATGGACATGTAGGCCGCGGTCGGCGACATGGGATCGGCGCCCATGACCACATGCCGCAGTTCGTTGTGGATCAGAGTTGCCGTGGCCGGATCGGCGTAGGTGTAGCCCATCCCGGTCTCGCCGGCGGCGCTCAGGTGCACAATGACGATGGTTGTCTTGTCCCAGGCGGCGGTTCCATCCGATTCCGGAGTCTCGGTCGGCACGGTGTAGCTCCCCACCGTCACATCATTGATGCCGGCGATGGTCTGAACGCCCTTCTCGATGGGCTGAGGCGACTTGCGGGGCAGCACTGGCCAGGGACGCATAGGCTGTACGATGATTCCTGTTCCGCCGCGGTTATCTTCTCTTTCGTCCTGGCACAACATATCGCATGACGACCGACTCCCCTCGCGCATCCAAGTGACCGTTACGCCAGGGGGAAATCGATGGATCGTGAGCGCAAAGCTGAAGTTGTCGTCGTTACTGGAGCATCCGCCGGCCTGGGCCGTGCCACCGTGCGTGAATTTGCCCGCCGGGGCGCCTGGATCGGCCTGATTGCCCGCGGCGTGGACGGCCTGGAAGGTGCGCGGCGCGAAGTAGAGCAGCTGGGCGGCAGGGCGATTGTGCTGCCCACCGACGTTGCCGATGCCAATGCGGTGGAATCCGCAGCCGAACGCGTCGAGCGCGAACTTGGCCCCATCGACATCTGGGTGAACAACGCAATGACTTCCGTTTTCTCGCCGATCAAGGAGATGACGGCGGAAGAGTATCGCCGGGTCACGGAGGTTACGTACCTGGGCTTCGTGAACGGCACGCTCGCGGCGCTGAAGCGCATGCTGCCCCGCGACCGCGGCACCATCGTCCATGTGGGATCGGCCCTGGCCTACCGCAGCATTCCTCTGCAGTCTGCCTATTGCGCATCGAAGCATGCGGTCATGGGCTTCTATGCGGCGCTGCGCACGGAGCTGCTTCATGACAAGAGCAATGTCAGGACGACCATCGTGCACATGCCCGCGCTGAATACGCCACAGTTTGGGTGGGTCCGCAGCAGACTACCCCGCAAGGCGCAACCAGTGCCCCCGATTTTCCAGCCGGAGGTGGGTGCGCGCGCGATCTACTACGCGGCCCATCATCCGCATCGCCGCGAATACTTTGTGGGCGGATCGACGGTCGAGGCGATCTTCGGCAACAAGCTGCTCCCTTCGTTCGCTGATCACTACCTGGCCCGCAACGGCTATGACTCGCAGCAGTATGACGGAGCAGCCGATCCGAACCGGCCTGACAACTTGTATCAGCCCGTTGCCGGCGACCACGGCGCGCACGGCGCGTTTAGCGACCGGGCAAAGGGGCGGAGCTGGGAATTCTGGGCCGAGTCGCACGTCCCTTATCTGGCTGCAGGGCTCGGCCTCGCTGTCGGCCTCGCCGGATACGCCTGGAAGCAACTACATCCCTCGACCGAGACGCAGATCAAACGCCGCCTGCGGACC
>DASSKX010000192.1:0-2392 GCA_035689925.1 Acidobacteriaceae bacterium | reverse complement strand
CCGCATCCCTAAACGGCGCGTCCAGATCTGCAAGCAGCCGGATGCCCTCAGCGCTCAGCGTCTCGCACGCTCCCATGATGATGCCCGGCTCCAGCTTCGCGCCATGCTCAACGAGCCAGCGCGCACATGCAATTTGCCCCTGCAGCACGGCGCGATCGAACGCGTGCTGGTAATCCCGTGCGCCCAGTTCCGCACAGGCGCGAACAATTTCCATCCGCCCCAGATTCGCCGCGTGGCTCATCGGAGGTCCCCAATTCCCGCTCAGGACCGGCAGGTGCAGCATCTCCGGATTGGCCCGCAGAATCGCTACGACGGTCGCGCGGTCGTCCGCCCAAATCGCATCGCACAGTGCTCGCGCCGGGGCCTCTGCTCCGATACGCTGCTTCAGCATGGCCCAGCTGGAGAAGCCGTACTCGCGCGCGACCACCAGCTGTGCATCGCTCAGCTTCAGGTTGAGGGGAATCGCAGCAGCGTTCTTCAGCTTCGGATGACGACGCCGCATGCGCTCGAGCGCATCCTGCTCGCTCCTGCGGCATGCTTCGAGAAGTTCGCGCGCCTCGCGCTTTGGAATTTCGAGATGCGGCCGCTCCGGCAGCCGCCGCGATACGGTAGGCATAACCTTCCCTCCTGGAATGCGCCCGTCGTCCGCACGCTGCGGGCAGGAAGTCAGGTCGAATTGTTGAACCGAATGGCCGGTGGGCTGAGCCCATTTCCGCGGACGGGATGCTTCCGGTAAGCCTGGCCACAATCCTACCAGCTACCGCCCCCGCCCGCCCTTCCGCTTCTTCTTCGGCAGCTTCTTCAGATTCGGAATCCGATATCGCGTGCTCTTCTTCTTTGGCTTTTCACCGCGCGGCTCCTCGCGCCTCTCCTTCTTCTTCTCCGGAGCAGGCCTGCGCTGCCGCGGCGGCCCTTCATCCTCCAGAATCGAAAACTGCAGCCGCTTCTCCACCGCATCCACGCGATCCAGCACCACGCGCACGCGATCCCCGACCGAGAATTTCCGCCCCCACCGGTCGCCAATGATCTGCCGCGTGTTCTCGCGATACGTGTACCGGTCGCCGTCAACCTCTCCCAGCGTGTGCAGCGGCACCAGTCCCTCGACGAACAGATCGTCCAGCTCCACGAAGAGCCCGAACTTCGTCGCGTTCAGAATCATCCCGCTGAAGTCCTCGCCCACGCGGTCGCGCATGAACTTGATCTTCTTCCACTCCACCAGCTCGCGCTCCGCATCGTCGGCGCGCCGCTCGCTCTCGCTCGACTCCGCTGCAATCGCCCGCAGCTCGTCCTCGGCGATCGGCTCAAAGGGTGCTGCCGCCCGTCCACCTCTCTCCCCCTTAGAATGCGCGAAGCGCGATTCGCGCGGCGCGGAGCCGCCGGACCACGGAGACGAATGCGCAGCATGCGGCTCCTGCGCGGCGAGCACCCCGTGCCCCTTCACGCCCGCCTCCAGCAGCGCCTTCGTGATCCGGTGCACGATCAAATCCGGATACCGCCGGATCGGCGAAGTGAAATGCGTGTAGCACGGCGCCGCCAGCGCGAAGTGCCCCTCGTTCTTCTCGCTGTACCGCGCCTGCCGCAGCGACCGCAGCATCAGGTACGAGAGGATCCGCTCCTCCGGCTTGCCCGCAATCTTCTCCGTCAGCTTCTGGTACATCCGCGGCGTGATCGGGATATCGCCCGGCACCTCATAGCCCCGCGGAGCGCGCCCGCCCCGCCCCTGCTCCTGCTGCGACCGCTGCTCCCGCCGCTCGCTCTTCATGCGAAACGTTTTCACCGGCAGATTCCCGATGCCCAGCGAATACCCAAACGCCGCCGCAATCTCTTCAAACTCCACCACCCGCCGCGGCTCCGGCTTTTCGTGGATGCGATAGATCGACGGCACGCCCAGATTCTCCAGCCACGACGCCACGCACTCGTTCGCCGACAGCATGAACTCCTCGATCAGCCGGTGCGCCCAGTTCCGCTCTGCGCGCGTCACCGCCTTCATCGCGCCAAACTCGTCGAACTCAATCAGCGGCTCCGGCAAATCGAAATCAATCGACCCGCGCCGGTCGCGCTTGCGATGCAGAATATGCGCCAGCTCCAGCATCCGCTCGAACTCCGGAACCAACGGCGCAAACTCCGCCCGCAGCGCGGCGTCGCCTTCGAGAATCCCGTGCACCTGCGTGTACGTCATCCGCTGCGCCGAGCGAATCACCCCCTCGCACACCTCGTAGCCCAGAATGTCGCCCTGCGCATCGATGCGCATCACGCACGAGAGCACCAGCCTTTCCTTATGCGGGCGCAAACTGCAAATGTCCGTCGACAGCTCCTGCGGAAGCATCGGAATTGCGCGATCCGGAAAGTACACCGACGTCCCGCGCAGCCGCGCCTCCAGATCCAGCGGCGT
>DASSKX010000191.1:0-6848 GCA_035689925.1 Acidobacteriaceae bacterium | reverse complement strand
GATTCCAGAGGAGCAGGCGAAGGAGATTCGCCGGCTCTCCCATGACCTGAGCAACGCGCTCGAGGTGGTGCTGCAGACCAGCTTTCTGCTGGGGATGGTTCCGCTGGACGAGGATGCGAAGAAGTGGCGGTCGATGCTCGACGGCGGCGTGCAGCAGGCGGCGGAGATCAATCGCAAGCTGCGCGAGTATGTGCGCGGGAACAGCTAGGCGGCCGAGAGGCGGCCGGATGGAAAGCCGCGGAAGCCGGACGTTGCTGGGCCAGCTCTGCATCGAAGCGCGAGGCTGCTTCATCCGACAGGTGCGATAATAGAAACAGTCACAGGGGATCTTCACCCCGATTGGGGGCGTCACGGTTTCGACGGGATCGCTTGCGGCAAAGAGGCATGCCGGGGTCCAGGCACCCGTAATCGTCTGGAAAACGAATAACTGCCAACACCAATCAGCTGGCATACGCAGCCTAATTAGTTAGACTGCCGTTCTCTTCGGCTTCGCCCATGGGCTGAAGCAGGACGTCGCACAGTGGGCTGGCTGGTGACCCTCGGTCCGTGGGTCGCCGGCGAGATCATCGGACTAGTTTTCGGCGTTTCTTGTCGGTTCTAAGCGCCGGGAGCGAAACTTTGGAACTCGACTGAGCATGGAGTCTCTCTGCTGACAACGGTTTCGGACGCGGGTTCGACTCCCGCCGCCTCCACCAACCTTTGAGGACATTCTTGCGCTCGGTTCGCGCAGCCGCCTTCCAGGGCAGTCCGCGACATAAGGACGAGCCCACAGAGCCAAATGCAGCAGCATGGATTTGGTCCCAGGCGTCCTGGATCTTCTGCAGATCCCCTGGGTCTGGCCGCTCTCTTCGAGAAAGGGCCGGATCGTCGTTGCGGTGATCGCGGTCGATCGCAAGTTCAGGCACACGTACCGGAATTCCGCTGCCGGACATGGCGGCGAACTCCCAGCAGCAGGGTTCCTATGCTCACCCCGTAACAGAACCCAACGATGGCGTCCAGGGTGTTGGCGGAAATGTAGCTGCTGGGGTGCAATCCCCAGCGGAGGTAGTTTGCCAGGACCAGAAGGAACAGGCCCACGACAAGCAGGAAGCGCGAATCTTTCCGGACAGAACTGTTCATCGAAGAGTTCTCCAATCGAAATTAATTGGTCAGGTAATACCAGGTCATGAGCGCCAGCTTGGTCAGGACGAAAGTGAGGGCGACGGCGAGCAGGTCCCAGTCCCAGCGGTGATTCACCCAGTAGCGGTACTCAAACAGACAGATGGAGACCACGCCACCGGTAATGCCAGCGAGCGACGTGGAACGCTGGCGGTGAACCCAAAAACGTTCGTCGACAAGTTTGCCGAAGATTCTCATTCCTCCTCCAGGCGGAAGATCTCATCCGTCGAGCAGCGGAAAACACGAGCGAACATCAGAGCCAGCGGAAGGCTCGGAACATAGCGTTCGCGCTCAATGGAATTAATGCTCTGGCGTGACACACCGACGGCGTCAGCGAGTTTCTGCTGCGTCCAGCCATGCTCCATGCGCAGTTCCTTCACGCGGTTGCGAATGTCAGGCGCCATGACAAGTGAACTTTACATACTTGCATCTCAGATGTCAAGCTTGCTTGACTGCCTCACCATTCGCGAACTGATGCCCGCGGGAGTGACACGTGGTTCTCGGCGGGAAGAGCCAGGAGCTTGGAGCAGAACGATCGGAGTTCTTTTGAGGACCAGATGCTGCCGACGAGGTGCCTTGCTCCATCGTTACCAGAGACACTCCGCAATATAAGGCCGCGACCACAGAGCCAAATGCAGCAGCATGGATTTGGTCCAGGCGTCCTGCATCTTCTGCAGATCTTCCTGGCTCTGGCCGCTCTCTTCGAGAAACGGACGGATCGTCGTTGCGGTGATCGCGGTGAACGCAATCAGGAACCGCAGCGGAACCACGGGCGGAGTCTGCGCGTGTTCGGTCTGGTTCTTCCGGGCCGGTGTATGGCGCTTTCCGATTTCCTCCTGGTAATCGAGCCAGGCCTGGTCGTGCGGGCGCTCGCAGGCATCGAGGACCCACTGCACGAAACGCTTCTTCACCGCGGCTTTGTAGGCATCGTCGGGCTGGCCGTCAGGCCCGAAGAAAACCTGGGCCAGCTCCGGCTGAGCTGCGATCCGGGCTCGCCAGCTGTCGACGATCCGCTCTGCATTGGGCGCCAGGATCTTGCCCGCCGCGCGGAGCCATTGCTGGTCTTCGTCGGTGATTCCGGCGGCCTGCTCCAGGGCGCGCAGTTCTTCGAGCGACACGGGAGACTGCGGCAACGAGCGGCTTCCGTAGTCGTAACCGGGGATCGAGGCCTGAGTCGCTGCGGTTCCGGCGGGCATGCTTCCTCCTTGCTTTCGAAGCAAATCAGTTCTGGACGCGCTGGATGATCGCTCGATTGATTGCCAGGTCAGCCCACGAACAACGCTTCGCCTAGATTTCGGCGCGAAAGGTTTTACCGAGTTCCTCTCCGAGCCCAAAGTAATGGCGGAAGTTGTAGATCAGGGGCTGCCATTTGTCAGGATCGATGTAGCGATCGCGCAAAATGAATTCCTGGCGCACGTGGACACGCAGGATCTGGACCTCGACGGATGCTGCTCCGCCCAGTTTGTGGAGACGCGGATCTCCTGCCAGTGTATGGATGGAGCGCGTGATGGCCTCCAGGTGCACAGGACATTCCTGCACGCGCGGGGCAGAAACCACTTCGCTGGCCAGGGGAGTGAACGAACCCGCAGCGAACTTGTCCTTTTCAAAGCGGAATTTCTCACGCTTGTTTTCGGGCACGGGATTTTGTCCGGTCAGCGGAGCCAGTGCTTCCACCTGCCGCCACATTTCGGGCGATGGGATGTTCACGACGCATTCGGGTCGCTTTTCGAGGTTGGCGAGGGTTTTGGTCTCGGTGAGAAGGCCAAGGGTCATGGTCCAGCCCAGGGCCCAGAACGAAGAGATGGGCGCCAGGTTCGAGGAACCGTCCTCATTGAGGGAACTGATCAGAGCAACAGGATTTCCAAAATAGAGGATGTTCGGCTCGATCGTGGCAAACTGCAGCTCACGATCGAGTGGGGCAGCCTGGGTTTTGGACATAGTCTTGGGATGAATGTGCGTCGCGGGCCGGATGTTTCAGGCTGCAGAAATTGGCTACGGCGATGCGTGCCGACTGCGGAGCACGCACGTGTGCAGAGATACCTCCGGCTACCAGGAACTCGTGACTCGAAATTTGGTCTTGCCTTTCCGATGAAAGACTGTGATCAGATCGCCTGAACGCGTGAAGTGAAACTTCCCGACGTCATTAAATTCACACCGGGTCGTTACGGTTCCATCTACGTTGGGACCGGTCGTCGCGCAGCTTTTTTCCAGCGGGGGCAGTCGTTCCGGGGGAAGCATTTGCACCTCCTGGCAGGCATCCTCTGCGTATCCGCAGAAAAGCAGCGCGTGCGATCCGTCGGGCAAAACGGCTTTGATGGTCACGCTCCTCGTCAAACCCACGCCGGTCGAGGCGCGCGCCAGCGTGATTTCGTTGACGACGGTGAGCTCATCTGGAACCGGGGCGGTAACCGATGCGACGACAGGGAGGATGGACAACAGCAGGAGCCGGGCTGCGATCATTGTTTCCCTCAGAGGTTTTCACCAACTGTAGCACTGGCCTGTGTCTCGCCTGCCTTCCCATCCCTGGGAATGGCGCAGAAGGAGTTAACACCAGGGTGACCCGCATCGCCCCTTTCTCCCCTTGCACGTTGGCGAATATACGGCGAAACTGTGCTCGTGGCGTCCTTCATGCCAGCTCGGCGGTCTGAAGAGCCGCGGGTGCGGTGGCTCTTTCTCGACCTGAATTCCTACTTCGCTTCCGTCGAGCAGGAGCTGCGGCCGGAGCTGCGCGGCCAGCCTGTGGCCGTGGTGCCGGTGATGGCCGATACGAGCTGCGCCATCGCCGCCAGCTATGAGGCGAAGGCCTTCGGCGTGCGCACGGGAACGCAGATCGGCGAGGCGAAGAGGATGTGCCCTGGACTGTTGCTGGTCGAGGCGCGGCACGAGGTCTATGTCGACTACCACAACCGCATCGTCGAAGCGGTCGAGCGCTGCATTCCCGTCTCGGCCGTCATGTCGATTGATGAAATGGCCGCGCGTCTCATGGGGCGCGAGGAAGTTCTGTCCACGGCGATGGACCTGGCGCGTCGCGTGAAGGCCTCCATCCGGGAGCACGTCGGATCGACGCTGCGCTGCTCCGTCGGACTTGCGCCGAACCGGTATCTGGCGAAAATTGCCTCGGACATGGATAAGCCCGACGGGCTGCTGGCGCTGACGCAGGATCTGCTGATGCGTGCGCTGAGTCAGCTGGTGCTGCGCGATCTGCCCGGCGTCGGCGCGCGCATGGAGAAGCGGCTCCACGAGAAAGGCATCCGCACCATGCCGGAGCTGCTGGCGCTCGATCGCGAGCAGATGCACGACGTGTGGGGCGGCATTGGCGGAGAGAAGCTCTGGTACTGGCTGCGCGGCGAGGACTTCAACGATGCGGAGCTGGATCATCAGAAGTCGATCAGCCAAAGTCACGTGCTGCCGCCCGAGTTGCGCACCGAAGACGGATGCTACGCGGTCGCGCACAAGCTGCTGCACAAAGCGGCGATGCGGCTGCGCGCGGCACGGCTCTGGGCGACGCACGTGTCGCTGACGATCAAGTACGCGACGTCGAAGCGTGATGCCGAGGGACAGCACTCGAGCGGCATCCACCAGACGGTCTGGTCGCAGGGACTCCCGGTCGTGGAGTGCCAGGACAACCAGACGCTGGTCGAGACGTTGCAGAAGCTGTGGGCCGCGCGTCCGCACGACGACAAGCATCGCAAGCCGTTCTTCATTGGAGTGTGGCTGGGGGATCTCGTCCCGGATGCTCTGCATACGCTCAGCCTCTTTGAAAACCTCGAGGCGGAGAGCAAGCGCACGCGGCTGACCAGCACCATGGACGCGGTGAATCAGAAATATGGCACGGCCACGCTGTTCCCGGCCAGCATGCTGCTGGCGCGTGCCGCCGCTCCGACGCGCATTGCGTTCACCAGCATCCCTGATTTGTTCTGACTCCCACAAAGGTTCCATCCCCCGACCGCCGGACAGCTTGTAGCATTTGCGCGGGGAGTTTTGCGATGTCGATGAACGCGATGTTCGTGCAGGTAGAGGAGGCGGAGATCGCCCGCCTCGAGGCCAATCCGGATGCAGCGGAGGGTTTGTTTGCCAGCCAGGCGGTCCCGGCGAGCGGGTTGCAGAAGCTGGCGGCGACGGCGCAGGCGCGCATGCAGGCGATGAATCCGGAGCAGATGGCCACGGTGCTTTCGCGGCTGCCGGAGCCGCTGCGGCAGCAATTGGAGAAAAGCATGGGCCAGTCGTCGGCGCAGATGGCATCGGGCTCGGGCAAAGCGGATCTGCTGAAGCTGCTCCAGGACAAGCTGGTCAATCGCACGCGCTCAGGCAGCGGACAACGCGAAACGCTGTCGCTCGAGAAAGCCTGGCATGGCGTGCATTATCTGCTGACCGGGTCGGCGGAGCCGGGAACGACGCTGCGGAGCCAGGCGGTGCTGGGTGGCGTGGAACTCGGCAACGATCCCGAGGGATTTTCCGGGTACGGTCCGGCGCGGTATTTTCGCGCAGCGCAGGTGCGGGAGATCAGCACCGAGCTGAACCGTCCCGAGGTGGAGTCCGAAGCAGCGGCGCGGTTCGATCCGGCGAAGATGTCGCAGATGGAGATTTATCCCGGATGGTCCGACGAGCAGGACAAAGAGTGGCTGATGGACGCCTTCCGGCGGCTGCGCGACTTCTATGCGAGCGCAGCGGCGCAGGGCCGGGCGGTGGTGACGTCGCTGGTATAGCGCAGAGCGCTTCGATTTATCGCCGCGCCAGCACCAGCTGGATTCCCCCGACCAACGAGCGCCCCGGCATCGGGACGCCTTCGATCTCCTCGTAGCCCGTGTTGCTGAGGTTCGCGATGCGCAGGTACGGCTGGAGCCAGCCGTGCTCGCGAGCGGCTTCGACATTCCAGACCGGGTAAGCATCGCGGTGATAGCGCTGGGCGATCTGCACCTGGGTGCGCAGCAGGTATTCGTTCTTCAGCGTCCCCAGCCATTCGAAGCTGGCGTTGTTCACCGGGTAATTGAAGACGTATTCCGATTGGAGTCCGTGGAGCGCGGCCTGTGCGCCGGACATCCCGGTCCACGCGAAGCGGATCGTTTGCCGCTGCGTCGGCTGCCAGGCGAGCGAACCTTCCACTCCGGCAAAACGCAATCCGACCAGATTCGCCGCCTGCCACCGCTGCGCGGGACTGGCTCGCACGTAGTCAATCGCATCGTGCTGGCGTGAGTAGAAGACGGTCAGCGACGCGGTGAGCCGGGCGTTCGGGTACCAGTCGGCGCCGCCATCGCCGGACCATGCCGACTCGGGCTTCAGGTGGGAATTACCGATCGTCGACGGATCGCTGTAGTAGAGGTCGACGTAGGTGGGCAGGCGGAAGCCATATCCGGCCGAGGCGCGAACCTTCACGGATCGAGAGAGCCACAGAGCGCCGGCCAGGTCCGGGCTCCACACCTGGCGGCCGCCGCCTCCGCTGAGCAGTTCGCCGCGAAGGCCGCCGGAAAGAATCCAGCGTCGCGAGGCGTGGAGATCGAGGTCGAGATAGCCGGCCTCCTGATTGCGTGCGTGGCGGCCGAGATTGTTGCTGTGGATGCTGTCGCCGTCCAATTC
The DNA here is from genome assembly GCA_035689925.1 of Acidobacteriaceae bacterium. GTDB lineage: Bacteria > Acidobacteriota > Terriglobia > Terriglobales > Acidobacteriaceae > Palsa-343. The sequence goes on along the minus strand of DASSKX010000191.1, from coordinate 116 downwards.
GAGTCCGTAGAAGAGGTTCGCAGCTTTGGTGATGGGCTGGCGCCGGCGCACGACTGCTTCCCAGCTGTGATCGATATGGTTGTTGGCGTAAAACGCGGGGTCGTTGCGCAGCAGGA
>DASSKX010000190.1:0-2903 GCA_035689925.1 Acidobacteriaceae bacterium | reverse complement strand
CGGTCATGGTCCAGAAGGTGACGGGGATTTTCCTCCGCAGGCCGCCCATGACGCGCATGTCCTGCTCACCCGAGAGCGCGTGGATGACGGATCCGGCGGCGAGGAAGAGGAGCGCCTTGAAGAAGGCGTGGGTGACGAGGTGGAAGATGCCCGCCGAGTAGGCGGCGACTCCGCAGCCAAGGAACATGTAGCCGAGCTGCGAGACGGTCGAGTAGGCGAGGACGCGCTTGATGTCCGTCTGGGCCATGCCGATGGTGGCGGCGATGAACGCCGTGGCTGTTCCGATGACGGCAACGACCAGCAACGCTGTGGACGAGCGGTCGAAGATCACGTGCGAGCGGGCGATCATGTAGACCCCCGCGGTGACCATGGTGGCGGCGTGGATGAGGGCGGAGACCGGCGTCGGACCTTCCATGGCATCGGGCAGCCAGACGTAGAGCGGAATCTGCGCGGACTTGCCGGTCGCGCCGAGCACGAGCAGGAGCGCGACGGCGGTCAGGAATCCGCCCTGCCATTCCGGATGCGCGCCGATGGCAGCGAATACCTGCGTGAAGCTGAGGCTGCCGAAGTGCTGGACGAGAAGGAACATCGCCAGCAGGAAACCGACGTCGCCGATGCGGTTGACGATGAATGCCTTCCTGCCGGCGTTTGCTGCGGAATCGCGCAGGTAGTAGAAGCCGATGAGCAGGTAGGACGCGAGGCCCACGCCTTCCCAGCCGACGAACATGAGCAGGAAGTTCTCCGCCAGAACCAGCGTAAGCATGAAGAAGAGGAAGAGGTTCATGTAGCAGAAGAACCGCCAGTAGCCCTCTTCTTCGGCCATGTAGCCGACCGAGTAGACGTGGATGAGGAAGCCGACGCCGGTGACGACGCAGAGCATGACCAGGGTGAGCTGATCGAGCTGAAAGCTGAAGTCGGCGTGGAAGGCGCCGGAGCGGATCCAGGTGCCGATGGTCTCAACGTGCGGCAGAGTGAGCGAGCCGAAGCGCGCGACGATCATCGCGACCTGAATCATCGGCACCGCGGAGGCGACGAGCGCAACCGTGGTGACCAGAGCCTTCGGGAATTTGCGGCCCACGAGACCGTTCACCAGAAATCCGGCGAAAGGAACGAGCGGAATCAGCCAGAGGTGGAGATCGGTCATAGTTTCATCAGGTCGACCTGGTCGACGGTGAGAGTGTTGCGCGCGCGGAAGACGGCGATGATGATGGCGAGCCCGACGGCGGCTTCGGCCGCGGCGACGACCATCACGAAGAAAACGAAGATTTGCCCGCTGACCTGCAGGTGGCCGGTGATCTGGCTCCAGTTGCGGGAGAAGGCGACGAAGCTCAGATTCACCGCGTTGAGCATCAGCTCAATCGACATGAAGACGGTAATGATGTTGCGCTTGATGAGGAAGGCGGCGACTCCGATGGAGAACAGGATGCCGCTGAGCACGAGATACCAGGCGATGGGAATCATCAGTGCTCCTTCCGGGCAAGCGCGACTGCGCCGAGGATGGCGATGAGAATGAGCACCGAGGTGACTTCAAACGGGAGCAGCAGATCGCGGAAGAGGACGCGGCTGAGGTCGCCGGTGCTGGCGATGTAATCCCCGATGCGCGCCTGGGCGAAGTTGCCGCGGTTCGAAAGAAAGATGAAGGTCAGCAGCGATACGAGGATGGCCGCTCCGGGAACGCCGGCGAAGTAGGCCATCTTGCTGCCATGCGTGCGTTCTTCCTCACCGGCATTGAGCAGCATGATGACGAAGGTGAAGAGCACCATGATTGCGCCGGAGTAGACGATGACCTGCGCGGCCGCGAGAAATTCGGCTCCAAGGAGCAGATACAGGACAGCGAGCGAGCTCATCACGACGATGAGCGACAGCGCGCTGTTGATGGGATGGCGCTGAAACAGCAGGTTCAGAGCTCCTGCCACACACAACGCGCCGAAGATGATGAAGAGAGCCAGATGCATGGGTTTTGAAATCTTCCTGCAATCAGCGAAAAGCCGCGAAAAACAAGGTCAGAACAGCAGGACGGGACGCTAAAAATTGTAAATCACTGGACGGGCAGCCAAATGCCCATCCAGAGGCTGGTTACCACGATGTTGGCGATCGCCACGGGCACAAGAAACTTCCAGCCAAAGCCCATGAGCTGGTCGTAGCGGAATCGCGGCAGCGTGCCGCGCACCCAGATATAGAGAAAGAGGAAGAAGAAGACCTTCAGGACAAACCAGAAGACGGGCAGCACAGCCTGGGCGAAGATGCCGGTGAGCACGCCGTCGAAGAGATGACCGAAGGGGCTGGACCAGCCGCCGAAGAAGAGCAGCGTGGCCACGCAGCCGACGGTGATCATGTTGGCGTATTCGGCCATGAAGAACATGGCGAACTTCATCGAGCTGTACTCGGTGTGGTAGCCGGCAGTCAGTTCGCTTTCGGCCTCGGGCAGGTCGAACGGCGTGCGGTTGGTCTCCGCAAAAGCCGCCATAATGTAGATGAAAAAGGCGACGAACTGCCAGCCTCCGAAGAAGTTCCACGAGAGCAGGCCATGGGTCGATTGCACATCCACAATGTCGCGCAGCCGGAATGATCCGGACCGCAAAATCACGCCGACGAGCGATAGCCCCAGCGCGAGTTCGTAGCTGATGACCTGCGCGCTGGCGCGCAGCGCGCCCAGCAGCGAGTATTTGTTGTTCGATGACCAGCCCGAAAGCGCGACTCCGTAGACTCCGATGGAGGTGATGCCGAGGATGACCAGCAGGCCGATGTTGATGTCGGATATTTGAAACAGATCAACGCCGTGGTACTGGATGTTCGCGCCGAAGGGAATCATGGAGATCGATATGAGCGCGCAGCCAAGTGCAATGATGGGCGAGGCGATGAACAGCGGCTTGTAGACGTTGGTGGGCATCAGGTCTTCTTTG
>DASSKX010000189.1:0-3924 GCA_035689925.1 Acidobacteriaceae bacterium | reverse complement strand
GCCTGCTGCTCATCGGGGTGCACCTGATGTTCTACTTCTGGCCTTTTCGCTACCGCCAGGTGCACCCCATGCTGGAAAGCGCCTTCCGCAGCAAGGTGACGGTCAGTGGCTATCACCGCACCTATTTCCCGCATCCCGGTTTCGTCGCAGACCACGTTACGTTTTACCGCCATGGCGACACCAGCATCCCGCCTTTGATCACCGTGCGACGCATGACGGTCAGTGGCAACTGGTTCTCGCTGCTTTTCCATCCGCATCTGCTGCGCAGCATTCAGCTCGAAGATGTGCATATCCAGATTCCGCCGTCGGGAACTCCGGCCCACCAGAAAGACTTTGAACAGACCGGGCCGAAGTCGGAGTCGAAGATCACCATTGAAACGATCGCCGTAGACCACGCGACTCTGGATTTTCTGAAGAAAGGGCAGGCGCCGATGCGCTTCATCTTCGCGCCCGCGGACGTGCATAACGTGAAGCAGGGCCAGCCGTTCACATTTTCGGCATCGATCGCGATTCCGAAACCCAATGGTCTGGTGAAAACGCAGGGAACGCTAGGCCCGTTCACTGCTTCGCATTACCAGGGCACGCACATCTCGGGATCGTTTGATTTGATCCACGCCGACCTGCGCAATATCGATGGGTTTTCCGGAATGGCAAAAGCAACTGGCCGATACGAGGGCACGCTGGACCGGCTCGAGGTCACCGGCGAGGCATCATCGCCCAACTTCCGTGTCAGCAACGATCATGCGGTTCCGGTCAATGTGCAGTATCAGATCCTCGTCAACGGGCCCGCCGGCGACGTGCAGGTTCAGCACTCCGTCTTTCGCAGCGGCGACAGCACGATCACCGCAACCGCCAGCATCACCGGCCATCCGAAAACAACGCATGTCGATTTCCAGACGAAGGATGGAAATCTGATGCGCTACCTGCAGGTCATCGAGCACGGCGAGCCCGAGACGCAGGGTCGGGCGACGTTCCAGGCCTCAGCCGAATTCACCAACGGTCCCGAGCCTTTCCTGAAGCGTCTCAAGCTGAACGGGGAAATTTCGCTCGATCACGTCAGCTTCATCAGCAAACAACAGCAGACGATGGACGCCTTCAGCGCCCGGGTAAGGAAGAATCCACCCGACGATCCCCAGGCCTCTTCGCAGAGCAATCCGCCGGAAATCTTTGCGGGGGCATCCTCGCACACGCATTTCGACGACGGCGTCGCCTATCTGCCAGATGTGGTGGTGACGATTCCTGGCGCGAAAGGCAGGCTGAAGGGCACCTTTAACCTGCTCAACTACAAAGTGCATCTGACCGGCACGGCGAAACTGCAGAAGGGACTGTCGCACACGAGCACCGGCTGGAAATCGGTATTGCTGAAGCCGCTGGCTCCGTTCTTCCGGCACAAGAATGCGGGCACCGTCATCTCCATTGCAGTCACCGGGACCTCACAAAAGCCCAACCTGACCCAGGACGTTCTGCACAATAAATAAACGATTTAGCTTGCGATGCGAGTACCTTCGCGGTAGTCTGCGGCTTCCGTCGAATTCGGCCGGGGAGACGTATCCATGATGGAGCTGACGGGCAGACGTGTGGTCGCAATTGTCGTTGCCTTGCTGGCCATCCAGACGGCACTTGTGGCGGCACTCGTGCATCGTGAGTCGCTCACCTTCGACGAAGGTGATCACATGTTTGCGGGTTACATGATGTGGAAGACGGCGGACTTCGGTCTCAATCCGGAGCATCCGCCGCTCGCGAAGCTGCTCGCGACCGTGCCCGTGCTGGGCGAAAAGATGTGGGTTCCTCCGCTGCAGGGGCGCGACTTCAAGAAGGAGGCGTATCTCGACGGGCGCGACTGGCTCGCCCGCAACGATGGCGCCAGCCAAAGGCTTGTCTTTCGGATGCGCCTGGCCACTGGTTTGCTCGCGCTGGGATTGTCGCTGACGGTTTTCTTCGCCGCGCGCGAATGGTTCGGAACCGGAGCCGCACTGGTTGCGCTCACGCTCCTGGTCTTCGATCCCAATGTCATGGCGCATTCCGCGCTCGTCACCACGGATATAGGCGTATCTCTCTTCCTTCTCGCATCCATCTACGCGTTCTATCGGTATGTTTCGCGGCCCACGGTCGCGCGCCTGCTCGCGGCTGGTTTGGTCACCGGGCTGCTCGCCGCTACCAAGCACTCCGGCATCCTGCTGATCCCGATGATGGTGCCTGTGGTAATCTACGAAGTTTTCCGCGCGCAGCCAGGCACGCGGCTGCGTCAGGCTCTGCGGTTGTGCGCAGCGTCGGCAACGATCATCCTGGTGGCTGTCGTGGTCCTCTGGGCGTTTTATGGATTCCGCTACGCGGCGCGACCCGCCGGACTTGCGCTCAGCACTCCTCTCGCCGAGTATGTGGGTCCGCTGAACCACACGGACGCGGCCATTGTGCTTTGGTTCGCGCAGCATCACCTGCTGCCCGAGTCCTACCTGATGGGCCTGGTGGACGTGAAGCGGATGGCGCAGTGGTATCCCACCTTCATCTTTGGCAAAGTGCACGCCCACGGCGTCTGGTACTACTTCCCGGCTGTCATCCTCATCAAAACGACGCTGGGTCTGCTGATTCTCTGCGCGCTGGCGCTCTTCGCTGCGTTGACCGGAAAGATCGGCCGCACGCGCGAGCTGGTCTACGTTCTCGTGCCTGGAGCCGTCTATCTCATCATCGCAATGGCGAGCGGCATCGATATCGGCGCGCGCCACATTCTCCCCCTGTACACGATGGCCTGCATCTTTGCGGCGTCCGGGATTGCGGCTCTGGCGCGAAACTCGCGGCGTTGGGGCGCGATCGGGGTGGTGCTCGTTGCCGCTCACATCGCAGGCTCGCTCTTCAATTACCCGCACCAAATGGCATACGCGAACATTGCATGGGGCGGCGCGCAGAACACGCACAACCTGTTGAGCGATGCCAACGTGGACTGGGCCCAGCAACTCTATCAGGTGAAGGCCTGGCAGGATCGCCACCCGAACGAGGAGTGCTGGTTCGCCTACTTCGCGCGGCCGGAGATCGACCCGGCCACCTACGGCATACGCTGCCATGCCCTGCCAAACTCCGACGTGATGTGGCTCGGCCATGGCTGGGAAGTGACTCCTCCGGTGGTCCACGGTGCAGTGCTGCTCAGCGCCGGCGATCTGAGCGGATGCGAAATGCCCAGCAACGGCGCGAATCCGTACCGGGAATTTCAGACGATGAAACCCGATGAGGTAATCGAAGACAGCATCTTCGTGTACCGAGGCACGGTGCATCTGGAGAAGGCGGCTGCGTTTGACCGCATGCTCGAAACCCGACGCTTGCTCGCCGAGCACCAGGTAGCGCGTGCGCTCGAACTGGCGCAGGAGGCGACTTCCATCGCTCCAGGGAATCTGTTTGCAGAAACCGCCCTCGGTGACGCGCAGGCCGCCGCCGGGAACAGGGAAGAGGCGCGTGCCGCATTGCAACGGGCGCTCGTCGCGGCACACGAGCTGGAAACGGACGCGCAGCCCAGCTATGTTCCCGCTCTGGAAACAAAGCTCGCGAAACTTTGAGACGCAGCAATACCAGCCGCAGCAGAGGAACCAGCCGCTTGCGTTGCGCGTAATCCTCAACAGGGACGAATCATCATGGCAGGGCGAAATGTCAGCGGGCGTGTGGACCGGTTCTGGCGGCGTGTCACCGACGGCATGCAGCTCAGCCAGCTCTGGGACCAGTTTCGCGCCGACGCGCGCACCAGCTATCGCCTGTACTCGAAGGAAGTGGATGCGACGCCGCAGCCCGGAAGGTCGGGGCTCGGACGAGGCATCCACCTGGCCGTGCAGTTTTTCTGGGCGGTGGTGGAGAAGCTGACGCCGGCCCGGCGCATCCTGCTGCTGGTTGCGCTGGTGTTGCTGTTTCTGGGAATACAAGGCTCCTGGGCGGGTGCGAACG
>DASSKX010000188.1:0-3428 GCA_035689925.1 Acidobacteriaceae bacterium | reverse complement strand
GGCCGCCGGCGTCAATAGCGGCCAGCCCTTCCGCAGCACATAGTCCAGCCACGCGCCCGCCGCCTGCGAGGTGACAACCGCTGCCACGACCAGAGTCGTGTAGAACCTGGGGCTGATGATCCCCGCATCGAACGCGACGCTGGCCAGCACGATGCCCGGGCCGCCGCGCGCGTTGGTCGTGATCGCCAGATTCAGCAGGTCCAGCCCGCGAAACCCGGCGCACCGGCCGGCCAGCGACACCGAAAGCACCTTGATCAGGCATGTGCCGCCGATGAATGCCAACATCATCCACAGCGACACGCCGCGGATCAGGTCCAGTTTCAGGCCCACAATCGCGAAGTATGCCGGAATGAAGAAGGCAAACGCCACTTTGCCGATCGCATCCAGCGCATCTGCAAACAGCCGCCTCTTCCTGTGGACTACGGCGAAGCCGGCCAGGAACGCTGCGAAGACGAGGCTTACGTCCATCAGCCCGGCCACCACACAATAAGCAAGCAGCACCGCGAGCGAATACGCGACAGGCGTGTGCTTCGCCAGCACATTGAACCGCGCCTTATTGATCCGCTTCACGGCCCGCGGAACCAGCGTCAGCCCCAGCAGAAAAAATGCCAGCGTCGCCAGCAGATGCACCGACATGGCGCGCGGATGCAGCGCAGCTTTGCCGGCGACCGCCGTGGCCACGGCCAGCGCCAGCCAGAGCACGATATCCTCCAGCACCGCGACCCCGAGCACCAGCCGCGCAAACCGCGTGTGCAGGATTTTCAGATCCGCGAAGATTTTGGAGACCACCGGTACGGACGTGACCGCCACGCCGACCGCCACAATGATCGTCAGCGACGTCCGATTCCCGTTCGGCCCTGCGAGGGACGGCCGAATGATCCAGGGCGACAGTGCCAGCCCCACCACGAACGGCAGTCCGGTGCCGACGATTGTGAGCCAGCCGACCTCGCGCCGCTCTTCGCGGGTGAAGAGCTGTTGCGTCTCCGCGCCGGCAAGGAACATCAGCAGCAGCAATCCCAGCCAGTAGACAAAGTCCAGGATATTCCCCTGGTGCCGAGCGCCCTGCAGCAGATGTGCGATCGCCGGAATGCGCCCCAGCAATGCCGGCCCCAACACGACGCCGGCCAGGATTTCACCCACTACCTTTGGCTGGCGCAGGCGCACGAAGACGTAGCCGAGCAGCTGCGCCGCTCCCACCAGCAGCAGCAGAGCGAACAGGATTGTAGTGATTTGCGAGTCAGACATCGCGGCGAAGGCCTCGCCGCTAAGATGCGATCAGTCAGCCACGTAGTTAGCCCGCCAACACGCTAAGACCGCTCCTTACCCTTCTTTACCGGTTTTGCGGAAGCGTTTGCCCCGCGATCCCCATTCGGTTCTTCGCCCAAAACGCGGTCTACGACCGTGAGGACCACGCCATCGATGCGATTATCGAGCGTACGGTATGGCGACAGCCGCAGGCTGAACGAGCGACCCTCATCATCGTGTATCGTTTGTTGCCGAGGCTGGACGTCCTCCATGACCTCCAGCATCGCCTGCTCCAGGCTGCGCACATCCACCTTCAGCTTCAGCCGCGGAACAGGCCGCCCGATGTCGCTGGGCATCAGCCCCAGAAGGTGCGTGGCCTGCGGCGTAAACCGCCGCACGCTCAGGTCGCTGCTCACCATGATCATTGCCAGGTTGACGCTGTTCAGTAAATTGGTGAGGTCGTTATTGGCCTGGGTCAGCAGCTCGTTCCGGTGCTGCATCTCCTCGTTGACCGTGTGCAGTTCTTCATTGGCGGATTCAAGCTCTTCCTTGCTGGTCTGCAGCTCCTCGTTCGCGCTTTGCAGTTCCTCGTTGCCCGACTGGATCTCTTCATTGGCCGACTGCAGCTCTTCGTTCGTTGCCTCCTGCATCTCGATAATCGACTGCAGGTACGCTTTGGTCGAGGCAAGCTCCTGCTTCAGCTGCGCAATCTGTTTGTCTTTGTCTGCGCGCTCCGGCTCCGTGATCGGCTCCGCGTCCCCCGCCCGGCTCTGCTGGCCATCTGCGGAACCTGGCTCAAAGATGATCAGGTAGCTGTGCTGATCCTGCACAGGTGTCCGGAAAGGCAGCACGCGGATACTGGTCGTGTGCATGCCGCTTTCGCCTTCCACGTGCACGTTGTGCCGCTCTGCTTCTGAGCCGGTTCTTTTCGCTTCGTCTATGGCGTTCTGCAGTTGGTACAGCAATCCGGGACGCGCCATCTTCAGGAGGTTCAGGCTTGCTCTTCCCGGAGCCAATTCCAGGAAGTTCCCCGTTCTTCCCCGCGTTTGGACGATCTCCAGATGGTCGTTCACCACGATGGCCGGCGGCGCATACCGGGTGAGCAGCAGGCGGTCGGCCTCCCGCTGGAGTTCGGTTGGCGCCTTCATCGGCTCGGGCACCCTGGCCGGCGGAACCGCCGTCTCCGCTGTCCCCGGTTCGTGATCCGTTGTGCCCACAGAGAGCCCAAACGTCACTGGTGTCGCCACCAGCTTCTTCTGGTAAATCTTCTGCTTCTTATCTGCCATTTCGAATAGTTCTGAACCTGCTCCGAGCAGGCCCTCCGTATTGCCGATCATGAGAAAGCCCGATGGGTTCAGGGCGTAATGGAAAATCGGAATCACCCGCTTCTGCAGCGACTGGCCGAGGTAGATCATCACATTCCGGCAGCTCACCAGGTCCATGCGCGAGAACGGAGGATCGCTGAAGATGTTCTGTGTCGAGAAAATACAAAGATCGCGAATCGCCTTGCTGATCTGATAACCGCCGTCAGACTTGTGAAAGAAGCGCCGCAGCCGTTGGGGACCGACGTCGGTTTCGATGCTTTCCTTGTAGATTCCGGCGCGCGCTGTCGTAATCGCGGTTTCGCTCAGGTCTGTCCCGAATATCTGGATCGGCACATCGGCGCGTTGTTCGCCCAGAAACTCCACCAGGGAAATCGCGTGCGAATAGGCCTCCTCGCCCGTTGAGCATCCCGGAACCCAGATCCGGATCGGCACGGAGGGGCTCCGTGCCTTCAAAATTGCCGGGTAGACCACTTGCTTCAGGGCCTCGAACGCCTCGGGATTCCGGAAGAACGAGGTCACGTTGATCAACAGATCCTGGTAGAGATGATTTACTTCGCCGCGGTCGCGGTTCAGCAGCGCAACATATTCCGCCAGCTTCTCGATCTTGTGCAGAGCCATGCGCCGCTGAATCCGCCGCCCGATGGTAGGCGGTTTGTACTGGCTGAAATCGACCCGCGTCGCGCGGCGCAGCAGGCGGAAGATCTGGCCCATCTGAGTGTCGTGGCTGCTATCCTCGCCATCTGCCGGCGCGATGCCCGGGCCGGCCACATAGGGGTGATGCCGCAGCCGTGCCAGTTCCTGCGCAATCCCTTCCGGCGGCAGCGCGAAATCCACGCATCCGGCAGCAATCGCGCTGGC
>DASSKX010000187.1:0-2010 GCA_035689925.1 Acidobacteriaceae bacterium | reverse complement strand
CTGACCTCAAACAGGAAGTTGCCGACGAGGCGGGATGCGGCGTAGGAACCGATGAGTCCCATCGCGCATCCGGCGAGAGCCAGTTTGGCACCGAAGAACAGGACCAGCCGTGCGATGCTGCCCCGCCGCGCTCCGAGAGCCATGCGGATGGCGATCTCCTGCGCGCGGATGGAGATGGAGAACGCGACGACCGCGTAGATGCCGGTGATTGCCAGAACCAGCGCTCCCAACGCGAATACCGAAATGAGGTCGGTATTGAATCGGCGCGGCGCTTCGACGTCCGATACGACCTGGGTCATCGACTGGACCTGCCGAAGGGGCAGAAGCGGGTCGATCGATGCGACCGTCTCGCGAAGAGTCTGAATCATCTGTTCAGGCGGTAGGGTGGATCGCAGGGTGATAAAGCCGCCGGCAGGAGCGATAAGATCTGCATCCCCGCTCGCGCCAAAGAGCGTTGCGGGCTGCTCGATGGGGATGTACCACTGATCTTCGTTTGGCGTGTCGGGAGCCGCGACTTTGGTATCCGCGACGACGCCGACAATGGTGGCCCAGGGCAGGCCTTTGTGCGGATTGCCGACGTGCATACGTTTGCCGATGGGGTCCTGCCCGGGCCAGCAGTGCTTCGCCATCGATTGGTTGACGATCGCGACAAGAGGAGCATTGGCGCGGTCGGCCGGTGTGAAGGTCCGGCCCGCAATGAGCGGGATGCCGAGCGATTTAAAGTAGTCGCCGGAGATGGTGGCGAAGACCGCCCACTGCAGCTTCCAGCCCTCGATCGGCTGGCCCTCAATCGTGTATGCGCCACGACCATAGTTACCCGAGCCGGGAACCATGCTGGAGATGCTGACGGCAACGGTGCCGGGTTTGGTCCTCAGCCTGTTCATCACTTCGCGATTGAAATTGTCCGCAGCAATGTAGGTCCGGTACTGGTCGATAGGCAGTTGGAATCCGGCGACAAGCACGTGATCAGCCCGGAAGCCCGGATCGACCGCCAGCATCTTCTGATAGCTGCGCAGAAAGGCGCCGCAGGTGGTGAGCAAGACGAGGGCGATAGCGATCTCCGCGGCAATGAGCGACGAGCGAAGCCATGCGTGCTGGCGGCCCGTGGACCCGGCGCGTGTTGAATCCCTGAGGGCGTCGGTGATGTTGGCCTGCACGGCCGCAAATGCGGGCGCGAGGCTGGAGAGGATGCCTGTGAGCAATGCGAGGCCGAGAGCGAAGAAAGCGACCCGCGCGTCGATGGAGATGGAGTCGAGGCGTGGAAGAGAGTCGGAGAGGAAATGAAGAGAAAGCCGCAGGGCTAGAGCGGCGATCCCAACCCCCAGGATGGCTCCCACCAGGCTGAGCATGAGGCCTTCGAGGAGCGATTCCCGGACGACCGCGGAGGCTCGCGCTCCGAGAGCGAGACGCACTGCGGATTCGCGGCGGCGGCGAATGGCGCGAACCAGCATCAGCACCGCGACATTGACGCATGCAATCAGCAGAACGACTGAAACCGCGGCGAAGAGCCCGCGCAGAGCGGGGCGGACCTGGCCGACGACATACTCACGCAGCGGCGTCACCTCGCTGCGGATGCGAACGGAGGACATGGCCGCCGGGTATTGGCGCATGACCTCCTGCGAAGCGCGCTCTGCATCCTGCGCGGCGGAAGCCAGGCTCATCCCGTCCTTCAGCCGCGCGATGATTTGATATCCAAAGAATCCCGCATCGGCATCGGAAAGTTCCTGGGCGGTAAGGCTGAGCGGAACCCAGAGTTGCGCCTGATTCAGCCGTGTCGTGTCTACGGGAAAGTCGAAGCCGCGGGGCATGACGCCCACGATGGTATAGAGCTTCCGGTCGAGCTGGATGCCGCTGCCGAGAACACCGTGATCACGATGGAAGCGGTTCTGCCAAAGCGCGTAGCTGATCACTACAACCGGCTGATGTCCTTCGTCCTCTGCGCGGGTAAAGAAGCGCCCTAGCACGGGGCGAACGCCCAGCGTATCGAAGACGCCGAAGGAGAGGCGGGCT
>DASSKX010000186.1:0-6318 GCA_035689925.1 Acidobacteriaceae bacterium | reverse complement strand
GCTTTGGCGGGAGGGCAATCGCGTGGAGTATTGCCCTCACCGCATTCGCGCCCCATTTCATCCGATCAAATCCCCCACACTTCCGCGCTGCAGTGCAGCAAGCCCGCCCTAGAATTCCTCCCAATGGAGGTATCTATGCCGCACGAAGTGCCTGCCCTCTGGAAGATGGTTCTGGAGCTCTGGAACACCGGCAAGCCTGAACTCGCCCCCGAGGTCTACGCCGCCACCGCCGAACATCGCGAGCCCGGCCACGAGGCCATCCACGGGCCGAAGGAAATCGCCCACTGGATCTCCGTCCTTCATACCGCGTTTCCTGACTTCCGCATGCAGATCACCCGCACCATCACCGACGCCAACCAATTCGTCCTCTGCTGGAACTGCTACGGCACCCAGAAGGGAGAGTTCCTCGGCATTGCTCCGACGGGGCGCCGCGTGGACCTCTCGGGCGTGACTGTCGGTCGCCTGAGCCGTGGGCGCATCCATGATGAGCGGGTCTACTACGACCGCCTCGGCTTCCTCGAAGACGTCGGAGCCGCGCCGCAACGCGAACTGGCCACCATGCACTGATCGTCGGCCGTGCCGAACCGCAAACCGGCCCGGCACGGCGGGTCTCTCACGCGACGATGACTTTCGTCATGGCCGCGATCGCGAAAGCGCTTGGCCGCCGGTCCGGCCACCTTTATCCTTGAAGAAGGAAAGCTCTGTCCCGCATCCCGCGACAGAGCTTTTGCTTTTCTTGACGCTGATGGGCGCCTCACGCCAGGCGGGAGGATCGAGGGTAATACCCAAAAGGTATTACCCCGGAAGTGGAGTCAAATCAAATAGTTGTGCGAACCACACCCCCCAGGGGGGACCCTATCGGGGCTGGAGGGCCGCATACTGGGCCGTCGCCACGCCGATGACCGCGCCCGCAAACACGTCCGAGGGGAAGTGTTCGCGCCCCGTGATGCGGGACAGACTGATGACGGTGGCCATCCCGTAGGCGAGCACCGGCGCCCACCGGTGATTGCTGTAGCGTCGCGCGACCACTTGCGCGATCGAGAAGACCGCAGCAGAGTGCCCTGAGGGGAAGCTGCTGCCCTTGTACCAGGAGTTCTTGAAGAAGGTGTCCTCAAACGGGGTCAAAGGCGGGACCTGAGAAGGCCGGGTCCGGCGTGCGATCGCCTTGATGACCAGCGGCGGGATCGCGCTGTCGGCATACGCATCGGCACAGAGCAGCGCAGTGCTCACCTCGTACCGATCGTGCCGCATGTACCCGGCCAGCAGCAGACCTACGGGCACGGCCGCCATCTCGCCCGCCGAGATTTGTGAGCTGAAGGTGCTGTTCAGGTCGCTCAGGTTCTTCTCGTGCGACCGGAAGTAGTTCATGATGTGCGGATCGGCGTAGAGGAGGCCCGCCGTCCCGCCGACCGTCAGCAGCACCGGGATCCAGTGGTGCCCGGTCGCCATCTGCGCCGGGAAGACCGCCCAGGTCAGCCTCTGGTCGTGGGCAAAGTCCTTCGGCAGAGCCTTCCAGCTCTCCTCGCGCTCGGTCGGGTAGCCGTGGTGGTTGGGTGCCACGTCGCCGCCGCCGCCGAGATCCTCCGGCAGGCTGAGATGGGGCGCTGGACTGTCGGGCAGGTCCGCGAGGGCTTTTGGTTGCTGGCACCAGAGCGAGGTGCCGATCATCAGACCAGGCAGAATAAGGAAGGGAGAAAGCCTCTTCATAGACATCACGCAGCAGATTGGATGCAGCTTTTCCGAAATGCAGAATCGTCCAGCGCTGTAGAATCAGCGGCTTCGCATGAACGAAACGTCATGTGGCACCGGCAGGCCTGTTCACCAGGTGGTACCGGGCTGATTCCTGCCGCTATCGCGGACGCAACCACCCCGTCTAACATGGGGTTAACACCACCCTGCTGCGATGTACCGGGCCCATTCAAAAGGATTCTTATGAGAACGCCACGTCTTTCCCTCGCATGTGCCGCAGCGCTGCTGATCTTCGCGCTCGGCTGCAACAAGCAGCCGTCCACCTCGGCTGCTCCAACGGATCAGCAGCTCTCATCGAATGTGCAGTCGAAATTGCAGTCTGAGAGCGCCCTGTCCGGACAGAATATCCACGTCGCCGTGAACAACGGAGTGGTAACGCTGAGCGGCTCCGCGAACGATGCGGCCTCGCGCGCGCTGGCCGGCAACGATGCCGGATCCGTGGCGGGCGTGAGGACGGTGGTGAACAACCTGGAGGTGCAACCCGGTGCCACAACGGCTGCCGCCGCGCCTCCACCAGCGCGTGCACAGGAGCCGGAACCAGCACCGGCACGCGAGCGCCGCCATCATCGGGATGCGCGGCCGAGTCCGGACCACCCGATGGACAACTCGGCACCTGACACTTCGCAGACGGCTTACACCCCGCCTGCACCGGCGCAGCAACCCGCGCAGGCCAGCGAGCCTGCGCCTCCGCCCCCGCCTCCGCAGCCGGTGGAGCGGACGGTCACTCTGGCAGCGGGGACGGTGGTTCCGGTCCGCCTGACGGAGTCGCTGGACAGCGAGCATGCGCAGCCGGACCAGACCTTTCACGGCAGCCTGGCTGCCGATCTGATGCGCGACGGTGAAGTGGCCATTCCGCGGGGAACTCCGGTATTGGGTCGCGTGGTGGATGCGAAGAGCGCTGCTCACTTCAAGGGCAACGCGCTGCTTTCGCTCGAGCTGACGCGCGTCGATCTGCCCGGCAACAAGATGTCCGTCTATACGGATGCCTATTCGAAACAAGGCGCCGGACGCGGCAAGAACACGGCTGAGAAAGCTGGCGGCGGCGCCGTGCTCGGCACGATTATTGGAGCGCTGGCCGGGGGCGGGAAAGGCGCGGCGATCGGAGCGATCGCCGGCGCGGGAGCGGGCACCGGCATCAACGCGGCGACGCGAGGCCAGCAGGTTCAGATCCCGTCAGAGACGGTGATCAACTTCACGCTGTCGCAGCCGCTGTCGTTCACCACGACGGCGACCCCGGGCAGCGCCCGTCCCGATTACGAGCCAACCCTGAACCAGCGGCCTCCGCAATAAGGGCCAACTGCGGCGATTGGGTGGGCGGCTCAGGCCGCCCATCTTGCTTTGGGACAAGTCCTGCGGTACCCTCCCGTGACAAGTGTCACATCTCCGGCGCACCCCGCGGTGGTACCAATGAGGCCAATAGTCTTGGCCCCTGGTACGCGAGGGGTATGGAGGGCTCAATGCGTAAATCCATCGTGGCCGGCGCACTCTTCGCGCTGACAATCCTGATGCTGGCCGGTTGCACTTCGAAAAATACGGCTCCTGTGGCGAAGGCCGCAGAACCGGTTGCTGAAAAGACAGAAGTTCCCCAGATCGTCACTGCGAAGACGGCGTTCTGGCCAATGTACAAGGCGGCTCACGAGTGGGCGCCGGATGTCGTCGTGATTCGGCTCACGGCCAAGTCGGTTCCAGGCTATACGAATGAGGCGGGCAAGGCTGGCATGTGGGAGGCTGTCTTCGGATCTCCGAGCCGGCATCAGTACCGACTCTTCACCTACTCGATCATCGATCATCTGCCGGAGATCCACAAAGGGGTTGCGGCGGAGCGGGCCATGCCGTGGGCCGGCGAGACGCGCGATGCAATGGCCATCGATACAACTCAGTTCAATGTTGATTCGGACACGGCGTACCAGACCGCTGCGACCAATGCGGCCGACTGGCTGAAGAAGAATCCGAAGAAGGAACTTGCCTCGCTCGAGATGGGACAGACGTACCACTTTCAGGGCCCCGTCTGGTACGTTCTGTGGGGCGACAAGAAGGCCGGCTACAACGCTCTGATTGACGGCAGCAACGGCAAGTCTCTCATCAAGAAGTAGGCCACCCCGCTTAGCGGCCCGCCTCGGTTGCTGCGCCTGAGGCGGGCTTCTCGCCGGACTGGAACTCGGTCCACGGGCCCGACTTCATGTCGCGCAGGATGGGCGCCATCCACGAATAGCCGGGATGGGCGGCGAGGTACGGCCTGGCGAGGAAGTCCTCTCCGCAGGGATGCCCCGCGTGGGCCATCATCGCCATCTTTGCGGCCAGGTCACTGTCGGTCACCTTGCCCTGAACGGCGCCCGCCGGATAGTGGGGACCCCACATGTCGGAGTTGCCCTGCTTCTCCACGTCGTCTGCGAGTTCCCAGTGGCCGCACAGAGAACGCTGGTCGGCGGCTTCCTTGTGCAGGTACGAATCGTGGTGATCGCCCAGGAATCTCTCGGCGAGCTCCACGTCGATCTGGCCCTTGTACTGCTGCATGTACTGCTCCCATTGGACGCGGCGCGCATTCGAGGAGATCGAGAGATCGTCATACTTGAATCCAGGCGTTTCGTTCTTCAGCACGCCGGGGTCTCGGGCGAAGTTGGAACTGATGAAGTAGCCGTCCTTCTTGCGCCACACCGGCGTGTGCTGCAGGCCCAGTTCCAGGTAGGCAATCTCGCCCGTCTTGCGATCGCCGATGAGCCAGTCGTTCGCGTAACCACCGTTGTCCCCCTTAATCATGGTGGCGACGTAGTCGTCGATGGAATTGGCGTACTGCAGGGCCTTCCGGGAGCGCACGAATTCGGGGATGCCGTCAGGATTCCAGCCTGAGAATTTGCTGATAGTCGTCTCGGTGATCATGATGCCGGCGTCGTTGAGACCGAAGTCGTCGTTGCTGGTGATCATGCCGGGCACGCCGTCCTGCAGGATGCGATGGCCGCCGGCTGGCAGGATGTCGAACATGATGGTCCAGCGCGAGCCCTCCGCGTAGGAGGACCAGTTGTTATGCGCGATGACGATCTTGCCATCACGCGTGTAGCTGCCGGTGGCGATGAAGGCGCTGCAGTGCTCCGCGGGCTGGATGTGGGGCGCGTTTTTCGCGTGCGTCTGCTTGTCGAGCCAGGGGACGTAATACTCCGACAGCTCCATCGTTCCGTTCAAGGCGACGATATCCCATACGTCGATATTGACGCCGCGCGCCTGGGCGCCCTCGGCGATGCCGCTCAGTTCGGCCCGGTATTCGGGATCGATGTGGGGCCAGAACATGTTCTTCGCCGCATCCCGGAAGAATTTCCAGTCGCGTTTGGTTTCGTGGACGTCTTCGGTGCGGAAAACGTCGAGGGCGTCGGCGATTTCGGGACCGAGGAGGTATCCGTGCTGAAAGCCGATCTGCTCCGGAGTGCCCTCGAGGTGAACATAGGTCCAGCCGTTTCTCTGGAAGGTGTAGGCGCCTTTGAGGCGAGGATCATTTTGGCCGGCATCGCCACCGCGGCCGGAGGCGTGCGCCACAAGGGCGGGACAGACGAGGACGAGAGCGGCGAGTCCGAGTTGCAGAAGGGGTTTGCGCATGGTTCAGGTCCTCCGCAGGGAGGTTGTTGCCGGTTACAGGAGAAGATACATCAGAGCACTGACACTTCAGAACCGCCCCCACAAAACGGCCGTGCCGGGCTACTTCTTCTCTGTCTCCGACAGGAACTGCACGAGGTAATCCTTCCAGACGGAGGCGACAGTGTGCGTTCCATGGCCACGCGTCTTGTCGGAGATGGGGATCAGGATGAATTTGGCGTGGGGCATGCGGCCAACGAGCTTTTGCGCGATGCCAAGCTCCGGCGGGTTGATGAAGTCGTCGGCCGAATTGATCCAGAGCACCGGGGCGGTGATGGTGCTGAGCTTCGGTTCGGGATTGTAGTTACGCGACGCGTTCACGTAGTAGAGGAAATTGTCCGCGTCCGTGTGCGCGATCAGGCGGTCGAGGGTGGTATCGACGTATTTTTCGGCCTGCTCGCGCGTGGGGAAATCCTTCTGCATCTGCAGCGGCGAGGAGCCGGCAATGATGAGCAGATCGTTGGCTCCCCGGAGTCCTTCCACTGGCTCTGTCGTGTAGTTGCCGCTGTCCCAGGCAGGATCGTCGCGGATGATCTGCATGGACATGTAGCGCCACATGCGGTTGCGTCCGGCGAGTTCCACGGGGAGACAGGCGAAGGGCGCCAGCGCGTCAGAGAAGTCCGGATAGGTCTCGCCCCAGACGAAACTCTGCATGCAGCCCATCGAGGTGCCGAGGATGAGGCGCAGGTGATCGACGTGCAGTCCTTCGACGAGCATCTGGTGCTGCGACCGCACCATGTCGTCGTAGTCGTAATGCGGGAAGTTCATCCGGAGCCCGTCGGAGGGCTTGCTGGACTCGCCGTGGCCGATGTCGTCGGGCAGGACGATGAAATATTTCGTGATGTCCAGCGGCTGGCCCGGGCCGAAGAGCACGTCAGAAAAGACCGGATTCAGCAGGGAGTGCGCGTCACCGCCGGTTCCGTGCAGCAGCAGGATGACGTTGTCGGT
>DASSKX010000185.1:0-5163 GCA_035689925.1 Acidobacteriaceae bacterium | reverse complement strand
CATAGAGCCGGAGCAGTTGCTGCGGGTCGCGGAAGGGCAACGGCCGGAGGAGCACGCCGCGCACCACGGTGAACAAGGCAGCGTTGACGCCGATGCCCAGGGCGATGACCAGAATCGAGACGAGCGCGAATCCGGGAGAGCGCAGCAGAGTGCGCATCCCGTAGCGCAAATCGCGGCGGATGCTGTCGAGCCAGGAGACGGTGTTGCGGCGCCAGAGCGTTTCACGCAGCTGCTGCGGATTTCCAAATTTGATCAGCGCGGCGCGGCGCGCCTCTTTCGCAGACTGGCCGCGCGCCTGGTTCTCTTCGATTTCGGCGGCGAGATGGGCGCTCATTTCCTCTCTGAGCTCCTCATCGATGCGAGCCCGGCGGAAAAACCTGCGCCACCTCATGATTGTGCCTCCTGTGTTTCTTCGCCCATGACCAGGCCGATGGCGCGCGCCATCCGTCGCCAGCGGTTCGCTTCGCGCTGGAGATGCTTTTTGCCGGCGGCGGTCAGCCGGTAGAACTTTGCCCGGCGGTTGTTCTCGCTGGTGCTCCAGTAGGAGGAGAGCCAGCCGCGTTCTTCCAGCCGGTAGAGCGCGGGATAGAGCGAGCCCTGCTCGACCTGAAGGACGTCTTCGGAAGTGCGTTCGATGATCTTGGCGATCGTATGGCCGTGCGCGTCGCCCGCGAGCAGGGTGCGCAGGATCATCATGTCGAGCGTGCCCTTCAGCATCTCCTCTTCGGACCTGGGTTTCTCGGGCACGGACGCGCTCCTTTAGAAGTTCTAAAGAAGGCAAGCATACTCTACTAGAAGTTCTAAGGGAAGGGGCTGCGAGGATCGCGCTGAGGCATGGCGAGAGACTCGTTATCGTATTACGAACAAACACAACGATGCCTGCCCGATCAGTCCTAAGATGGCGTCGTGAACGGCGGCATGGCAACGATCGCGTCGCAGAGGTTTCCTGCTCACGAGCAGGATTCATCGGGACATATCGTGCTGCGGGAGCAAGGCAGTTTTGCTGTCGGCGGCACGGTGCGGACCAACCCTGGCAGGTTCGATCCGTACAAGCCGACGCCTGCGGGACAGACGCTCCATGGCGATCACGCGTATGTGTCGTATCAGATTCCGGCGAATCCGCGCACCCTTCCGCTCGTATTCCTTCATGGATTCGGGCAGTTCTCAAAGACCTGGGAATCGACACCGGATGGTCGCGAAGGGTTCCAGAACATCTTTCTGCGGCGCGGGTTTCCCGTGTATCTCGTCGATCAGCCGCGCCGTGGAAATGCCGGGCGCAGCACCGTGCCGATGACGATCGAGGCTACGCCCGACGACCAGGAGTGGTATGACCGATTCCGCATCGGGATATGGCCGGACTATTTTCCCGGCGTGCAGTTCCCGCGCGACCCTGAATCTCTCAACCAGTACTTCCGGCAGATGACTCCCAATACGGGGCCGTTTGATCTGGACGTCATCTCCGACGCGCTGGCTGCGCTGTTCGAGAAAATCGGCGCCGGGATTCTGGTCACGCACTCCCAGGGCGCCGGACCCGGCTGGTTCACGGCGATGAAGACGCAGAACGTCCGCGCCATCGTTACCTGGGAGCCGGGGAGCAACTTCACGTTTCCGGAGGGCGAGGTGCCACCGCCCATGCCAAGTTCATCGGACACCTTTGGCGCTCTGGGCGTGGGGCTGGCCAGGTTCATGGCGCTCACTCGTATTCCCATCGCGATCTACTACGGCGATTACATTCCTGAGGAACCGACGCGCTATCCGGGCCAGGACCACTGGCGCGTGCGCCGCGCGATGGGCCGGCTCTGGCGCGATGCCGTGAACCGCCACGGAGGCGACGTGACCCTGATTGAGTTGCCGCAGGTAGGGCTGCACGGCAATACGCATTTCCCCTTCTCGGATCTCAACAACCTTGAGGTCGCCGACGTGATGTCTGCCTACCTGTGCGAGAAGCGGCTGGATTGAAGTCTTCGCTGGGAGATGGCAATCTGACTCGCCAGCACAACGATGCCACGAGCTAATCCGAGCTAGAAGCGGACGATGGGGCCGAAGGTGATGCGCAGGTTGTTGTGGCCGCCGTGGTTGAAGTAGACCATATCGCCGAATTCGAGCCGCAGGCCGACGGGGCCAAGGCTGGCTTCGGCGCCGGCGCCGGGATAGAGCGCCGCGTTCACGTTGGAGACGCGGAGGCCGAGGATCGAGCTGGCGATGCCGCCGTAGGGCGCGAGCGACAGAAGACTGGGGCTGAGGCGGAAATCGGCGAATCCTGCCTTGAGCGTGGCGAAGGGCCGCAGGTGGCCGTGCGCGGGCTGGAGCATCGGCCCAATGAGTCCGCTGGTGACGCCGACGGATGTGTGCTCGATGGCCGCGGTGTTTCCGTTGGCGATGTTGACGTACAGCTCGTTGAAGTTGACGCCGTAGTCGTAGGCCAGCTCGCCTTCGAGCACGACGTGGCTGTGGACTCGGTAGCCGAACCTTCCGCCGAGGCCGAAGTTGGGGGTCTGCGTCTGCGAGACGTTCAGGTAATCGAGGTAGATGCCGGCTGCCATGCGGCTTTGCGCCGAGGCCGGGGGAATGGAAATGCAGAGCAGGAGAGCGAGCAGGGAGAGAAGGGTTTTGCGCACCGGGGAGAACGCCTCCAGAAGGACTAGATGCGGATTGCCGAGTTGGCGCTGTGGGGTGGCGAAGGTCAGGGGCTGCGAAAGCCCGCGGCGTTGACTGTTGCGGAAGCCGGCCGCCTTCGGCGCGATCAAAAGCGTTGTTGCAGGGTTCCCGCCGTGCACAATTAAATCGATTTTCTGTTGCGTTTTTCTCGTCTGCGCGACTAGATTAGAGCGGACAAATTCCGCGTTCGTTGGCCTCGGCAACTATCCCTCCCCACAGGAAAGGTCGGCATGACACCCGTAGTCGCTCCGAAGAAGAAGTCCGCCGGGAAGGCACCCGGCAAGGCTGCTCCCAGGCCGGAAGGCGTGCCCGTGTACAAGAATCGCAATCTGCCGTCGGCGCGGCGGGTGAAGGACCTGCTCGGGCGCATGACGCTCGAGGAGAAGGCGGCGCAGATGCTGTGCATCTGGCAGGAGAAGGCGCTGACGCTGGTCGACGACCAGGGGAACTTCGAC
This sequence comes from Acidobacteriaceae bacterium, assembly GCA_035689925.1. GTDB lineage: Bacteria > Acidobacteriota > Terriglobia > Terriglobales > Acidobacteriaceae > Palsa-343. The sequence goes on along the minus strand of DASSKX010000185.1, from coordinate 2,050 downwards.
CTGGCGAAGGCGAAGAAGAATCTGCGCGGGCAGTATGCGCTGGCGCGGGGTCTGGGCCAGGTGGGGCGGCCGAGTGATGCGGGCGGCGGGCGCACGGCGCGGCAGATGGCGGAGCTGACGAACGCCATTCAGAAATTTTTCCTCGAGAACAGCCGTCTCGGGATTCCGGTGATCTTCCATGAGGAGTGCCTGCACGGGCACGCGGCGCCGGAGGGGACGAGCTTTCCGCAGCCGATTGCGCTGGGCGGGACGTTCAATCCGAATCTGGTGGAAGAGCTGTTCACGATGACGGCGCTCGAGGCGCGCTCGCGCGGGGCGCATCATGCGCTGACGCCGGTGGTGGATGTGGCGCGGGAGCCGCGCTGGGGGCGGGTCGAGGAGACGTATGGCGAGGATCCGTTCCTCGTCTCACGGATGGGGATTGCCGCGGTGAAGGGCTTCCAGGGCGACGCGACGTTCCAGGACAAGACGCGCGTGCTGGCGACGCTGAAGCACTTCGTCGGACATGGGCAGCCGGAGTCAGGGATGAACTGCGCACCGGCGAACCTGTCGGAGCGCGTGGTGCGGGAGACGTTTCTCTACACGTTCCGCGAGGCGCTACGCGAGGCGAATGCGGTGACGCTGATGGCCAGCTACAACGAGATTGACGGCGTACCCTCGCACGCGAACAAGTGGCTGCTGCGCGATGTGCTGCGCAAGGAGTGGGGTTTCAGGGGGTTCATCGTCTCCGATTACTACGCGATCTGGGAGCTGGGCTATCGGCCGGACACGCATGGGCACTTTGTCGCGAAGGATAAGAAGGAGTCGGCGCGGCTGGCGGTGGAAGCGGGCGTGAACATCGAGCTGCCCGATCCGGATTGCTACAAGTATTTGGTTGAGCTGGTGAAGAAGGGCGCGCTGCAGGAGTCGCAGCTGGAGGAGATGGTCGCGCCGATGCTCTTCTGGAAATTTGAGCTGGGGCTTTTTGATGATCCGTATGTCGATGCGGAGGAGGCGGAGCGCGTCGTCAACTCACCGGAGCATCGTGAGCTGGCGCTGACGGCGGCGCGGGAGGCGATCACGCTGCTGAAGAATGACGGCAATGTGGTGCCGCTCGATCGGAACAAGGTGAAGACGATTGCGGTGATCGGGCCGAATGCGCATCGTTCGCTGCTGGGCGGCTACAGCGGCGTGCCGAGTCACAACGTGACGGTGCTCGAGGGGATTCAGCAGAAGGTGGGCAAGGGCGTGAAGGTCCTCTATAGCGAGGGCTGCAAGATCACGATTGGCGGCAACTGGAATCAGGACGCTGTGGTGGCGAGCGATCCCGAAGAGGACCGGCGGCAGATCAAAGAGGCCGTGCAGGTGGCGAAGAAGGCGGACGTGGTCGTGCTGGCGATCGGCGGGAACGAGCAGACGTCGCGCGAGGCGTGGAACCTGCAGCACATGGGCGACCGCACCAGCCTCGACCTGATCGGGCGGCAGAATGAACTGATTGACGCGATCACGGCGCTGGGCAAGCCGGTGATTGCGTTTCTCTTTAACGGGCGGCCGCTGGCGGCGACGAATCTGGTGGCGAAGGTGCCGGTGATCTTCGAGTGCTGGTATCTGGGGCAGGAGTGCGGGCGCGCCGTGGCGGACGTGCTCTTCGGGGACTACAACCCGGGCGGCAAGCTGCCGATCAGCTTCCCGCGTTCGGCGGGACATCTGCCGGTTTTTTATAACTACAAGCCGTCGGCGCGGCGCGGATATTTGTTCGACGATGTGGCGCCGCTGTTCGCGTTTGGATATGGGCTGAGTTACACAACGTTTGAATTGTCGGAGCCGCGGCTCTCGAAGAACCGCATGAAGAAGGATGGCTCGGTCACGGTGTCGGTCGACGTGAAGAACACGGGCGAGCGCGCGGGCACCGAGGTGGTACAGATGTACATCCGCGACCAGGTGAGCTCGGTGACGCGGCCGGTGAAGGAGCTAAAAGGATTTGAGAAGGTGTGGCTCGAGCCGGGCGAGTCGAAGACGGTGACGTTCACGATTACGCCGGCGCTGCTGCGCTTCTGGAACGTGGACATGA
>DASSKX010000184.1:0-2395 GCA_035689925.1 Acidobacteriaceae bacterium | reverse complement strand
CATCGCGCACCATGTTCATGAACGCGCTGTTGTACACGCGGTGCATGCCCAGTGTGCGCACGAAGTACCCCTCGAGCAGCCAGAACGCCTCCGCCAGCAGCAGCGTGCCCGGCACCTCCGCAGCCACGCGATCGACCAGTTTGGGACCGGCGACAAGTACTTTGGCGTATGCACGATGATGTGCACGCTGCCGGGACTGCCGATGTTCGGGCACGGGCAGATTGAGGCGTTCACGGAAAAGTATGGCATGGAGTACAAACGGCCGCGCTATGAGGAGACGCCGAATCAGCATCTGGTGGAGCGGCATCAGCGGGAGATTGCACCGCTGCTGAAGAAGCGGTGGGTTTTTGCGGAGAGCGCGAATTTCTGGCTCTTTGATTTCTGGCGCGACGACGGAACGGTGGATGAGAACGTATTCGCCTGGTCGAACCGTGCGGGCGATCAGAGCGCGCTGGTGGTGTATCACAACAAGTTCGGCAGCACGTCGGGCACGCTGCACGGCTCAGCCGCGAAGGGCAATAAGGGCAGCGGCGGCATCAGCTTCATGAAACTGCACGAGGCGCTTGGACTGCCTGGCGACGGCAATCCGGTGCTGACGTATCAGGATAACCGGAACGGGCTGCACTATCTGCGCTGGGCCAGCGAGATTCGCGATCGCGGGCTGCATCTGCAGCTGAATGCATATCAGTATCACGTGTTGCAGAACTGGCGCGTGCTGCAGCCGAATGAGGAATATCCGTGGGACGCGCTGTGCAATGACCTGAACGGTCACGGAGTGTGGAGCCTCGACGAGGCTCTGGATAAGTTCAAGCTGCGGCCGGTGCATGCGGCGCTGCGGCGCGCGCTCGACGCGGATCTGTTGCGCTGCTACTCCGATCTGGCGGAGACCGAGGCAGAAACGGCAGATGCGAAGCCGGTGGCGCGGGCCAGCCAGGCTCCGTGCGGCCGTGAAGAGACGTTCGACGCGCTGACGAAGCGGGCGGAGCGGTTCTTCCGGGAGGCGACGGCCTCGCTGGACGGCAAACGACAGCCGGAGAGTTCGGCGCTTTCGGACGGGCGATACAGCGAAGCGCAGCAGAAGTACCGGGATCTTCTGGAAGCGGCGGCACGGGTTCCGGAAATGGAAAGGGTATGCGCGCGCATGTGGCCGCCGGAGGCGCGTGGGGTGCTGCCGAGCTACAGTCCCACGCTGGCTGCTGCGGCCGTCTGGTCGCCGGTAGCGGCGTGGTGCCTGGTGAGCACCTTCCTGGATTTGGTGCCGCAAGGGCGGAATCGCGGCGAGGTTTTCGACAAGTTGTACCTGCGGTCAGTCCTGGCAGACGCGTTTCAGCCACTGGGACTGGAGGGCGAGGATGCGTATCGCGCAGCAGCGCGGGTGCGGATGCTGATCGCGCAGCAGGAAGGCAAAGCGCGCAGGGAAGAGCTGAACTGGGATGATCCTGATGTCGCCTGGCTGACCGGCCTGCATGAGGCGGATGGCCATCGGTGGTTCAACAAGGAAGCTCACGAGCGGATGGTCTGGTGGAGATTGCTGCCGCGGCTGGTGGAACTCGCCGAGAAGGATCCGGCAGGGAAGTCGACGGGAACCAGCAAGGCATTTCGCGAGATCGAGGCCGAGGCGCAGAGGGCAACGCAGGCGGCGGAGACGGCTGGCTTCCGGCTGGATGAATTGGTGAAACTCTCTGAGGAAAGCAGGCCGCAGGCAGCCACCGCGGCCGGTGAGCCGAAGACCGAAAAGGTGCTCGATCCGAAGGCCGGTGGCACGGGCGGGAACGGGCATAAAGCTGAGGTGCAAAAAGAGCCGGCGCGGAAGAAGTGAATTCGGCGGCGGTTTGCGACGGTCGGCTTGCAGACGCAGACGAGGGAGAGGTTTTCGTCCAGCGAGCCGTGGCAGCCGCGATGGCCGTGTAATCTTTGAGGGGGTGCCTGTGATGACGCAGGGCCCCATCTGAGGAGAACGATGGCCATTGTCGCGGGTGTGGATTTTGGAACGCTTAGCGTTCGCGTCTCGATCATCGACAGCGGAAAGGGACGGCTGGGGACAGCGGTCGCCAAGTATCCGCTCCATCGCAAGCGCGAAGATCCCGACTATGCCACGCAATCGCACGCAGACCACATGCGCGCGCTGGCCGAAGCCACGCGTGAGGCGGTGAAGGCTGCGGGCATTCGCGGCGAAGAGGTCGCTGCCATCGCACTCGACACGACGGGTTCCAGCGTTGTCCCGGTGGACGCGCAGATGCAGCCGCTCGACGAGTATTACCTGTGGTGCGATCACCGCGCCAAGTCCGAGGCGCAGGAGATCACAGCGCTGGCGCACAAGCAGGGACTCGAAGCCATCGAGTGGTGCGGCGGGGTGTATTCGCATGAGTGGGGATTTGCGAAGCTGCTGCACTGG
>DASSKX010000183.1:0-2141 GCA_035689925.1 Acidobacteriaceae bacterium | reverse complement strand
TGGAGCTTCTTCTTTGGATCTTTGCCGGATGCTGCGCCGCGGCCAGAGTGGTCGGCGAAGTCGGTGTTGATGGATCCGGGAGCGACGACGCTGACGCGGATCGAGTACTGGCGCAGTTCTTCGGCCACGGAATACGTGAGGCCGTTCAGGCCCCATTTGGAGGCGGCGTAGGCAGCGCCGTTCGGCAGGGGATTGCGTCCGGCGAGCGAGGATATGTTGATGATGTGGCCAGAGCGGGCGGCGATCATGACGGGCGCGAGGGCGCGGATCATCAGGTAAGGCCCGCGGAGGTTGGTATCGAAGACGAGGTCCCACTCGTCGGGGGTGACCTCGTGCAGCGGCTTGCCGTCGAGGCCGACGCCGGCGTTGTTGACCAGGATGTCGCAGCGGCGATGTTCGCGGGCGATGGTGTGGCCAAGGCTGGCGACGGCTTGCGGATCCATCAGGTCGCAGGGCAGGACGGAGGCGGCGCCGCCTGCCTGGACGATCTGCTCGCGGACCTTGTTGAGTTGATCGGCGCTGCGCGCGATGAGGACGACGTGCGCGCCCATGGCGGCGAGACGGCGAGCAATGGCTGCGCCGACGCCGCGAGCAGCGCCGGTCACGACGGCGACCTGCGATTCAAGTGGAGGCATGATGCAGGTTTCGATGCGAGTGCGGGCGTGAAGGTGCTATTTGCGCCGGCAAGCAGACGGATCGAGACGTGGTATCCCACCTCTGCCAACGTCGGGCAGAGATGCGCACCCGGGATGTTCTGGCGCTTCAGGCGGCGCGCTGGAGTTCCGACTCGATCTCGTCGCTGAGCTTGCTGTTGATGGTGGCGGGAGCGATCCAGAACGGAGCGCGCACGCACTCGACTTCGAGGACTTCTGCGGCTGGGTCGTAGTCCCAGTGAATCGTCACGCCGTTGCGGACGGCTTCGCCGCGGGGATGCAGGACACGGATGCCATGTTTCGCCGCTTTCCTGCGCAACCTGGCGAAGACCGCGCGTGTGATTCCGCGAAACGACAGACGAGAAGCGTACGACATGCAGGGGACTCCTCCCAACTTTAGACATTCGTGGGTGGGTTTGGTGTCACGTGAATGGACGCGGAGGAAGCTGAGGATGTTCGGGGCGGGATTGTAAATTTTGTGCAAACGGGCGCGCGCTCGTCGGGAGGGCTCGCGTGATGTAAGCTGCTCGGAATGGGAACGTCGAATCAGGGTTCAGCCTACGAAGGCCTGCGCGGCCTGGTGTTCCGGATGGATCTGCAGGGCACCGAGGACACCGGTGTGCAGGCGGTGCTGATGGACTGGAATCTGGGGAAAGCCGTGGCGAGCGTGCTGGCGGTGATCGACGGAACGGCCAGCGTGTATCTGAGCAGCGGAGGCGGATTCATCGGGGGCGGGCAGCGATCCGACGCGATGCGCGAGACGGCCATTCGCGCAACGCAGGTTGCAACGACGCTGCTGCCGCAGATGCAGCGGACCGATAGCTCCGAGACACCGCCGCATCCGGAGGAAGTGTATCTTTACGCCCGATCGAAAGACGGCGTGTATCGCGCGACGGCGAGCGTGGCGGACGTGCGCACCGGAAGTGGTCCCTATGCGGAGCTGGCGAACCTGATGCAGCACATCATTACGCTCTACCGGCAGACTGCGTCGGCCGAGGATAAGCCGAAGAGTTAATGGCTTCTCCTTTCTCCAGGGGTTTTCCCCGGCTCTATCCCATTCTGGATTTTGGCTGCGTCTTTCCGGCGGGGTGCGCCGATGTGCGCGTGCGGCGGGAGCGGCTGTGCGGGCTGGTTGGCGAAATGGCTGAGGCCGGAGTGGAGTTGCTGCAGTACCGGAACAAAGTCGATGCGGACGAGATGGTGCTCGAGGATGCGCGGGCGATGCGGGAGGCTGCGCCGGGAATGAAGCTGATCCTGAATGACAGGGTCGAGCTGGTGCGGGCTGCGGGGTGGGACGGCGTTCATGTGGGCCAGGACGATCTGGAGGCGGAGATGGCGCGGCGGATGCTGGGCGCCGATGCGGTGGTCGGGCTGTCGACGCATAACGACGAGCAGGTGCGGCGGGCGGATGGGGAGCCGGTCGACTATGTCGCGATTGGGCCCGTCTACAGAACAGCGTCGAAGCTGGACACCTCGCCGGTGATTGGC
>DASSKX010000182.1:0-2388 GCA_035689925.1 Acidobacteriaceae bacterium | reverse complement strand
GGCCCCAATCGCCAGGATCCATCGCTGGTATTTCGAACGCTTGCGGCTCTTGCTGATCTCGGGGGAAACGGCCGGCGCCTCAGGGTACATGAAGTGAGCTGCTTTCTCGCATCTTGCCACAGGCTATGGGATGCCTGCCATACACGAAAGTGCAGCCCTACCGCGCCAGCAGCTTCGCCCGGCGCCGCAGGTAGGGCGCCAGCCTCTCCAGGGCGGCCTCCACGCTGATCCCATACTTCGCCCGCAGCGCATCGACCTTGCCATGCTCAATGAACTGGTCCGGCCAGCCAATCCGGATCACCGGCGTCTCGATACCCATCTGGTTCAGCGCCTCCAGCACCGCGCTGCCGAATCCGCCCATCAGCACGTGATCCTCAAACGTGACCAGCGCCGTCGCATGCCGCGCATACCGGCCGATCAGCTCCGTATCCAGCGGTTTGATGAATCGGGGATTAATCACCGCCGCTGACGAGCCCTGCCGATCCAGAGCCTCCGCCAGTTCCTTCGCCAAGGGCAGCAGCGAACCGAGTCCCAGAATCACGAACTCCTCGCCCTCACGCACAACCTCCGCCTGCCCGATCGGGAAAGCCCGGGGATGCGCCTTCGCCTTCGCGCCCGGTCCGCTGCCCCGTGGATACCGAATCGCACTCGGCCCGTCATGCAGCATCGCCGTGAACATCATGTCCGCCAGCTCATCTTCGTTGGTCGGCGCCATCTGCACGATGTTCGGCACGCCGCGCAGATAAGCAATGTCGAACAGCCCATGATGCGTTGGACCGTCGTCTCCGCTCAGCCCCGCGCGATCCATGCAGAACACGACCGGCAGATTCTGCAGGCACACGTCATGCACAATGGGATCAAAGGCCCGCTGCAGGAACGTCGAGTAAATCGCGCAGAACGGCTTGAAACCCTGCGTGGCCATGCCTGCCGCGAAGATCACGGCATGCTCCTCGGCAATCCCCACATCGAAATACCGCTTCGGATGATGCGGCCGGAACAAATCGAGCGCCGTTCCGTTCGGCATCGCCGCCGTGATCGCGACCACCTTGTCGTTCTCGTTCGCCAGCTTGGTCAGCGCCTCAGCGAACACCTCTGAGTACGTCCGCTGCCCCGCCGGCACCGTGTTCCCGGTTTCCGGATCGTAGGGCCCCAGCCCATGAAACTTCTTCTGCTTGTCGAGCGCCGGCTGAAATCCCCTGCCCTTCTGGGTGATGGCGTGCAGCAGCACCGGCCGGTCCTGCTGCTTGAGAAACTTCAGCGTCTCGATCAGCAGCCCGACGTTGTGTCCATCCACCGGGCCGTAATACGTCAGGCCAAATTCCTCGAAGAGGAACGACGGCCACAGCATGCCCTTGGCCGCCTCTTCCGCGCGCTTTACGACATTCAGAGCGCCCTTCCCGCCGAAGCGCTCCACCAGCCGTGCCGCGCTGTCATGCAGCTGGCTCACATGCTGGTTCGTGACAATCTTGTGCAGATATTTCGCAATCGCGCCGACATTGCGGTCAATCGACCACTCATTGTCATTCAGCACCACGATCAGCCGCTTCGTCTGATCCGCGATGTTGTTCAGCGCCTCGTACGAAATTCCGTTGGTGAACGCCGCGTCGCCGGCCAGGGCCACCACGTGCTCCTTGCCGCCCGCCAAATCCCGCGCCACGGCCATGCCCAGCGCCGCCGACAGCGCTGTGCCCGCGTGACCCGCGCCGTAGCAGTCGTGCTCGCTTTCCGTGCGCAGCATGAAGCCGTTCAGGCCGCCAGGCTGCCGCATCGTGTCCAGCCGCTCGCAGCGGCCGGTCAGCATCTTGTGCACGTACGCCTGATGGCTCACATCGAAGACGAACTTGTCCCGCGGCGTATCGAAGACGTAGTGCATCGCCAGCGTCAGTTCCACGACGCCCAGATTGGGCCCGAGATGCCCGCCAGTTTTCGACAGAGTGACGATCAGCCGTTCTCGAATCTCCTGCGCCAGCTTTTCCAGCTGCGGAATCGAGAGTCTCCTCAGATCGGCAGGAGAGTGGATCGAATCGAGTAGTTTTCCCATGGATAGCTCAGAGGGGCTGTCGTCGATCGAAACACCAGCCTGACCAGCCTGTCGCCTTGAATGAAAAGGACCCCGTCGGGGTCCTTCCAGCAAGGGTTCCTCTGAGCATCTAGTATAGCCGGATTAGCCGTGGAGAATTTATTGCTCTAAGTTGCAGATGACACGCAGTTAATCCTGACCCGCAACTGCTGAATCTCCGCCGCGTTCCCGATCATCGCGCCAAAGCAGGAAACAGAAACCGCAGCATCGGACCCACGCGCTCCGCCCAGGCAGCCTCCTCATGCGTCCCGCCCGGCACGCGCTCAAAATGCAGATCCGATCCCTCACGCCAGCCATTCGCCAGCAGC
>DASSKX010000181.1:0-4711 GCA_035689925.1 Acidobacteriaceae bacterium | reverse complement strand
GCTGATCGAGCGCACCGGCACAAGCGGAGGCCGCCGATGAGCATCGCCTCTGCGTTGCTGATTGTGGCCCTGCTGGTCGTCCTGACCTTTGCCTCCTACATCGACCGGCTGTACTCCGAAATGGGCAAGTTTCTGGCGCTGGAATTTCAGGAGAACATCGACGTCTGGGAGCAGCGCGTCGAGCCGCGCCTGGGCATGAACCGGGATCGCATCGCGTTGTCGGCGGCGATTCTGATGCATCTGTCGCTCGCCTTTCTGACGCTGATCTTCGGCATGCTGCTCTTCGACCGGCATGGGAATGCAAGCGGCCCGAATGCGGGGGAGATCGCGCAGGTCGCACTCGGCATCGTGCTGGTGATCGTGCTCTTCAATCGCCTGCTGCCGTATGCGTTCTTCACGCGAACACGCGGCGCATGGATCGTGCGCTGGCGCGGGCTGCTGCTGTTGCTGCTCTGGTTCATCCTGCCCGTCACGCTGTTTCTCCAGTTCCTGCTTTCGATCGCTGCTCTGGCGGAGACGCACCCTGCTCACCCGGAGACAGCTCAGTCCGAAGCCGTCGAGGCGCTCATCGAGGCCGGCGAAGAGGAAGGCATCCTCGAGGAGAGCGACCGCGAACTGGTGCGCTCCGCCGTCGAATTCGGCGACAAAATTACGCGCGAAGTGATGACGCCGCGTCCGGCCATGATCGCTGTGCCAGCAACGATGACGCTGGAGAGATTCCTCGAACTGATCCGGACCCATCCCTTCTCACGGGTGCCGGTCTACGCGGAGAGCCTCGACCACGTCATCGGAATCGCCTTTGCCCACGACCTGCTGCAGATAGCCGATGCCGACGCGCGTACCCGGACCGTCGCTTCGATCCAGCGCGAGGTCACGTTTGTGCCCGAAACCAAGCGGGTGAACGAGCTGCTGCGCGAAATGCAGCGCGAGAAGCAGCACATGAGCATCGTGATCGACGAGTACGGAGGCGTTGCGGGGCTGGTCACGATCGAAGATCTGCTGGAAGAACTGGTCGGCGCCATCAGTGATGAGCACGAGCAGGATGACACCGCGGTGGTGAAAGAGCCCGGCGGCGCCTGGGTCGTGCCCGGAGACCTGGAGATCGGCCGGGTGGAAGAACTGCTCGGTGATGTGGATCTGCCGCAAGACGTGGAAGCCACGACCGCCGGAGGTCTGGTGAGCGAAACGGCGGGGCGTATTCCGCAGACGGGCGAGGTGGTGGAGGGTTTCGGCCTTCGCTTCGAGATTGTCGCCTCGACCGACCGGCGGGTGAACCGGCTGAGAATTTCGCGGGTCCCCGCGGCGGAATAGCCGGTGAGGAAGGCATAATCAGAGGGCGATGAAGATGCGTTCCGGCTTCGTTTCGGTGATCGGGCGTCCTAACGCGGGCAAGTCAACGCTGGTGAACGCGCTGGTCGGTGAGCGCGTAGCCATTGTTACCAGCAAGCCGCAGACGACGCGCACGCGGATCCGCGGCATGGTGGAAGTGCCGGACCGCAAGGGCGTGCATCCCAGGGCGCAGATCGTGTTTGTCGATACACCCGGCATTCACCAGGGAAAATCGCAGCTCGACCGCAGCATGATGCAGGAGGTGCACGAGGCTCTGCAGACGCGCGACGTGGTGCTGCTGGCGATTGATGCGGTCCGCCGCCGCGGGGAAGACGAGCAGGGCGGGCCGAAGCTCGATCGCGCCAGCGAAGAGGCGCTGGCTTTTGAGCTGATCCGCGGCCTCGACTGTCCGGTGTTTCTGGTCATCACAAAAATCGACCTCGTCCCGAAAGAACGGCTGCTGCCGCTCATTGACGGCCTGAGCAAGCTGCATAATTTTGCCGAAGTAATTCCGGTGTCAGCGAAGAAAGGCGATGGCCTGAAGACGCTGCTGCATAAAATCGCAGAATATCTGCCCGAAGGCGACCGCTGGTTTCCGCCCGATCAGTTCACTGATCAGCCGGAGCGCTTTCTCGTCGCAGAACTGATTCGGGAGCGGGTGCTGATGGAGACGGGCGAAGAGGTGCCCTACGCATCGGCCGTAGTTGTGGAGAGATTCGAGGAGCCGGAAGTTACTTCGGCGGCGAAAGGTCGCAAAGCGCCGAATAAGCCTCCGGTGACGCGGATTGCAGCTGCCATCTACTGCGAGCGGCCGGGGCAGAAAGCCATCCTGATCGGCAAAGGCGGCAGCAAGCTCAGGCAGATCGGTACAACAGCGCGAGAAGCCATCGAGGCGCTGCTGGGAACACGGGTCTATCTGGAATTGCATGTGCTCGTTCGGGAAAACTGGCGGGATTCACGGGTGTTTGTCGAATCTCTGGACTGGCGAAAACAACTGCAGGATCTCGCAACACGCGAAAGCAAGGACCAGGAGTAACTCCTTCCATCTGTTTGCACACCGGGTAACTCGCGGCCTTCCGTGGATGCGGAGACAAAAGGACGGACGCCAAATATTGCGACAAATTGTCCGGCAAGACGACCTTGCTCCATTGAATCGCATGTCCAACAATGAACAGCCATCAGGAACACCCGCATCGTATGCGTGCGATTGGGCTATCCCGGGCCGGCGGGTTACAAAGTGGCTGGTACGATGCTTGCCGCGATAGAAGCCTCACCAGTTTCCAGAGTCCAGCTCCGAAGAGTTCGCGGGCTCAATTTCGAATCTCTGCCCGATCGAATGACCAACGGGAAGCATCGCATTGCGACTAGTTTGCATCCTGTAATTACCAACGATTTGCTGTTGTGATTGGTCCAGGGCTACGAGGTGGTTCTGACGGGATCAAACCCGATCCTTGATCGAGTTTTGTGTGCCGGGAGGAGCAAAACCTTCGCTAACTCCGCGTTGAACTCACGAAAGCGAATCGCCAGGCAGCTTCGATCTGCGCGGCGGCGTCGCCAGTCCAAAGTATTGCTTTAATTCGATGCACTGCAGAAGCAAGGACATGTGCAGGTCAAAGACGAACATTATGGGCCGGATTGCAACAGCGTTCTTACAAAACTGAACAAAAACCGCAGATTCCCGAAGCGGCGAGCAATACCGGTGGGCAAAACGAAGCTCACGACGATAGAAAATTTTTTGTGACAATTGGCTCCGTTTGCTATGGTATGTAGGTTGGTGTTCCCCGGATAAGTGGTTGCAGTAAATAAAGAGAGAAAAAATGACACGCGAAGAACTTATTGCTGCCGTTGACGAAGAGATCAGCCGCCTGGAGAAAGTGCGCGCCTTGCTGCAGAGCACCGGCGGCTCCCGGATATCCACTTCCTCATTTGGAAATCGGCCTCGCAAGAAGCGGGTGTTGAGCGCCGAAGCACGTGCCCGCATCGCCGCCGCGCAGAAACGGCGCTGGGCGAAGCAGAAAGCTGCGCAGGCCTCGAAGAAGTAGCGTAAAAAATCCCTGCCGCGATACAAAACCCATCGGCGGACGCTCGCCCATCAGGCTGGTTCCGCCGGGTAAGTCTTTTCTATTGCTTCAAAACAGAGGGACAAGGCGAGGAGAGGGCTGTACCGCTCCTCACGCCCGACGCAGTCTACCTGCGGAGATATGCGTCCGTACCGGCGATCCAGTCGGCCCGCGGCGGCGTGAACACGTCCAGATCGATGGTATCCTCCAGCGCTTCGGCCTGGTGCGGCAGGTTGGAAGGGATCACCAGAACTTCGCCTGCGCCCACTGTAATCACGCGGCCGTCCCCAAGCGTAAAACGCAGCGCCCCGTCCAGGATGTAAGTAATCTGCTCGTTCTCGTGGAAGTGCTCCGGCACGATGGCGCCTTTGCGCAGAAAGAGGCGCGCCAGCATGGTCCGCTTCCCATAGACAAACTGCCGGTCGATGAGCGGATTGAGATGATCAACGGGAATCGTGTTGAAACTGGTGTATTGCAGCTTGTCCTGATCCGGCAAGAGCGCCTCCTTCGTTCCGGCATTTGTTCTGCATCTTTACCGCTGCGAGCAGCACGTAACGCGCGGATGTCTCGACTATCATAGGGCCCATGGAAACCGGACTAAAAGGCCGCGTGGCCATTGTTGCGGGATCGAGCCAGGGACTCGGCAAGGCCATTGCTCTGGCTTTTGCTGCGGAAGGCGCGCACGTGGCGCTCTGCGCGCGACGCGGCGATGTTCTGAGCCAGGTAGCCGACGAAGTGCGGCGCCGCTTCGGTGTCGAGGCGTTTACGCAGGCATTCGACGTGAGTGACGACACCGCGGTGCGCTCGTTTGTTGATGCGACGCACAGTAAGTTTGGCCGTGTCGATGCGTGCGTCCCGAATGCCGGCGGGCCTCCGGCGAAGTCATTTCTGGCGACAACGATGGAGGAGTGGGAGCGCGCGTGGCAGCTGAATCTGCGCTCCGCCGTGAGCTTCTGCCATGCTGTGCTGCCGCACATGCAGCAGCAGCGGTGGGGACGCATCGTGACGCTGACGTCCTATACCGTGAAGCAGCCCGTCCCGGAACTGGTGCTGTCCAATACGATCCGCGCCGGCATGATGGGTCTGGTGCGCTCCCTGGCCGGGCAATTCGGCAAGGACGGCATCACCGTGAACAATGTCGGCCCGGGATTCACTGCAACCGACCGCTCGAAGAGCCTCCTCGAAGGCCGCGCAAAGAACCGCGGCGTGCCGGTCGCCGAGGTCCAGGCCGAACTGGAGCGGGACATTCCGATCGGCCGCATGGCGACTCCCGAGGAGGTTGCGGCGACCGTTGTGTGGCTCGCGTCGGTTCCGGCCGCGAG
>DASSKX010000180.1:0-3728 GCA_035689925.1 Acidobacteriaceae bacterium | reverse complement strand
CGGCACCTTCACCTTCAAATTCTTCGCGGCCTCAACGACGCCCTGCGCCAGCGTGTCCACGCGCAGAATGCCGCCAAAAATATTGATGAACACTGCCTTCACGTTCTTGTCCGACAGCAAAATCTCAAAGGCGTGCTCAATCTGCTGCTGATTCGCGCCGCCGCCCACATCCAGAAAGTTCGCCGGCATCCCGCCCGCGTACTGGATGATGTCCATCGTCGCCATCGCCAACCCCGCGCCGTTCACCATGCACGCAATGTTGCCGTCGAGGCGAATGTAGTTCAGCGCGTACTTCGACGCCTCGACCTCAAGTGGATCCTCCTCCGCCACATCGCGCAGCTCTTTCAGATCCTTGTGGCGGAACATCGCGTTGTCATCGAAGTTGATCTTGCAGTCGAGCGCAAACAGCCGGTCGTCCTTCGTCGTGATGAACGGATTGATCTCCAGCAGCGAAGCGTCCGTATCGATATACGCCCGATACAGACCCATCATGAACTTCACCGCTTCGCCAATCTGCGCCGGCTTCAGCCCCAGCGCAAAGGCCAGCTCGCGCGCCTGATACGCCTGGAACCCGACCGCCGGATCGATGTACGCCTTGTGGATCGCCTTCGGATCCTTCGCCGCGACCTCCTCGATCTCCATGCCGCCCGCCTGCGACGCCATGAACACCAGCTTCGCCGCCGCGCGATCCAGCACGATGCCGAGGTACAGCTCGCGGTCGATCGCCGCCGTCTCCTCAATCAGCAGCCGCTGCACCTTCTGTCCCTGCGGACCGGTCTGGTGGGTCACCAGCTGCATGCCCAGAATCTGCTTCGCGTACTGCTCGGCTTCATCCAGCGTCTTCGCCACCTTCACGCCGCCGCCCTTGCCGCGCCCGCCTGCGTGAATCTGCGCCTTCACCACCACGCCCTTGGCGCCGCTCGTGAACAGCCGCTTCGCCACCTCGAGCGCCTCATCCAGCGTGTTGGCCATCTCGCCGCGCGGCACCGCGACGCCATACTTCGCCAGGATGTCCTTCGCCTGATATTCGTGAATTTTCATAGGAGTTGTTCAGAGCTCTTTTCTGTGTCTCAGCAGAATGGTTTGCGTTGAGGTCAGGAGAAACCGTCTGAATCGTGAGAGCCGCCGCAGGCCAGCTGCGGCATTGCGTGGTCGCGGAACCGAATTCTCAGTGTAACCAGGGTTTTTTCTCCGCCGCAAACCGGCACACATGTCATGTCTCGCCGCAACAGAACTGCGCTACACTGGCGCTCGCTCCCGGGAACGCCCTTTCCCGGGTCTCTCCCTCCAGTGGTCGGGCTCTCCGGTCGACGTGAAATCCGCACGCATCGCGTGCCGCAGAGGAGCACAACATGAATCTCAGCAAACGTCTTGTCGCAGAATTCATCGGTACCGCCTGGCTGGTCTTCGGAGGATGCGGCGCCGCCGTCCTCTCCGCCGCCTACCCGAACCTCGGCATCGGATTCGCCGGTGTCGCTCTCGCCTTCGGCCTCACAGTCATGACGATGTGTTATGCCATCGGCCACATCTCCGGCTGCCATCTCAATCCCGCCGTCTCCGTCGGCCTCGTCGCCGGACGCCGCTTCCCGGTCGCACATCTTCTGCCCTACATCGTCGCTCAGGTGCTCGGTGCAACCACCGGCGCCGCCGTCCTCTATGTCATCGCCAGCGGCAAGCCCGGATTCGTCCTCGGCAGCTTCGCCGCCAACGGATACGGCGCGCATTCTCCTGGCGGCTATTCGCTGCTCGCCTGCTTCGTCGCCGAAGTGGTGCTGACCATGTTCTTCCTGCTCGTCATCCTCGGCGCAACGGACTCTCGTGCGCCGCAATCGCTCGCTGGCGTGGCCATCGGCCTCTGCCTCACCCTCATCCACCTCGTCGGTATCCCCGTCACCAACACCTCGGTGAACCCCGCCCGCAGCACCAGCCAGGCCCTCTTCGTCCATGGATGGGCGCTCGGCCAGCTCTGGCTCTTCTGGGCCGCTCCCATCATCGGCGGCCTCCTCGCGGGCGTCGTCTACCACGCCTTCTTCGCGGAATCCGCGGCAGCCGTCGCTCCCAAACCGAAACTCCAGCCTGCCGCCGCGGGAGACTAGAGGCCCTGAAAACCGGGGCGGCACTCCACCGCGAGTGCCGCCCCCTGTGAGGACTACCCCATTCCTTGCAGCGGCTTGCCACTGCCCTGGACGACGGCTCCGCAACCCTCGCCGGCTCACCGACTTGCCACTGGCCCAAATCGCCCCTCCGCAACTCCCACGCAGTCAGCGATCTGCCACTCCCCCCGTTGTACAGGGGCGTGGGGGTAGCCGACAGCCTCGCCAACCGACCGCTTCAGCCCTCGCGCCGGCCCCTTCCCGGCGCTCAGTTAGCATGGAAACATTCCATGCCCGACCTGAAGGATCTGCTGAAGGAAGTCGCCGAGTTGCGCCGCACCCTCACGCGTGACGAAGCCCGCCTTGCCCTGCACACGATCCTCACCAGCGATCCCGACCCCGCCTCCGACATCGCCATTGCCGGGCTGCTCAGCGCCATGGCCGCCCGCGGCGAGACGATCGACGAGCTCACCGGCTTTGCCGAAGCCATGCGCGCGCTCTCCCTGCCCATTCCGCTCACCGACCAGGAACGCGCCGAACTCCTCGACACCTGCGGCACCGGAGGCGATGGGGGCGGCACCTTCAACATCTCCACCGGAGCCGCGCTGCTCGCCGCTGCCGCCGGAGCCAAAGTCGCGAAGCACGGCAACCGCGGCATCACCTCGCGCTGCGGATCCGCCGACGTCCTCGAAGCCATGGGCGTCCCCGTCGCCCTCACGCCCGAGCAGTCGGCCGCCTGCGTCCGCGCCACCGGATTCACCTTCCTCTTCGCGCCCGCACTGCATCCGGCCATGAAGCGCGTGCAGCCGATCCGCCGCGCTCTCGGCTTCCGCACCATCTTCAACCTCGCCGGCCCGCTCACCAATCCCGCCGGCGCGCCCGTACAGATCATGGGCGTCTACGCCGCCGACAAACTCGACACCGTCGCCGGAGCGATGGCCCACCTCGGCGTTCGCAGCGGACGCGTCGTCCACGCCCGCAACGGCATCGACGAGATCGCCCTCTCCGAAACCGACGCCGTCTACGTCCGCGGTTCTGCGCCGCCCGAGCGCGGCTCCATTCATCCGGAAGACGCCGGCTTGGCGCACTCTGCCCTCGGCCATCTTCAGGGCGGAGACTCCCCGCAGAGCAACGCCGCCATTCTCGAAGCCATCCTCACCGGCGCCGAACGCGGTCCTCGCCGCGATGTGGTTCTTCTCAACGCCGCCGCTGCCCTCGAAGCCGCCGGCCTCGCTGCGAACCTGAAAGATGGAGTCGCCCGCGCCCGTCAGGCGATCGACTCAGGTGCGGCCCGCAAAACGCTCCAGTCCCTGCGCGACTTTGCCGCGACCCTCACTGCAACCCCGAAACACTGAGCGGTCACCCGGAGCGAACGGAGCCCCGAACGCCTTTCTGGGGTCCCCAAAGAGCGAAGTTGCTCTTTGGGGCAGAGTTTGGGGGTGGTGAGTCGAAGGATCTGCGGTTGCCTTTTCACCAACCCAAGCCCAAATGTCGGGATTGCCGGTGATTCACCCATCATGTCGATGCGATTTGCTGCGGTGACCTAATTGCGGCGTTCAAACTGTACGGCATCGCCAGAATCCGGGTCGCCGATGGTCACATGCAGCCGGTATGGTGGCCTTTTCCCATACAAGT
>DASSKX010000179.1:0-3819 GCA_035689925.1 Acidobacteriaceae bacterium | reverse complement strand
CATCCGGTCGGGCGCCAAGATGGTGACGGCTGTATCAAATTCGGTGGTGCCCAAGATTTCTGTGATCCTTGGCGGCACGTTTGGTGCGGGGAATTATGCAATGTGCGGCAAGGCGTACGATCCCCGATTCATCTTTGCCTGGCCAAGCGCGCGGTATGCGGTCATGAGCGGTGAGTCGGCGGCGAATACGCTGGTGGAGATTCGCATTCGGCAACTGGAACGGGACGGACGCAAGCTGAGCGAGGAAGAGAAGCAGGAGCTTTTCGCGTCCACGAAGGCGACGTACGACGCGCAGATGGACTGCCGGTACGCGGCAGCGCGGCTGTGGGTCGACGCGATTATCGACCCGGCGCAGACCCGGGAGGCCCTGTTGCTGGCGCTGGAGGCGGCAGCGCTGAATCCTGAGGTGCCGAAGTTCAACCCGGGCGTACTGCAAACGTAAAGTCCTGGCGGCGAAGTTAAGGTCGGGAGTGTGACTTCCGAGATGCCTGTTCATATGGACGCGGCGCTGCGCTGCGAGCGCCGGGGTATCCTCGACGTATGGCCTCCTCAACAGTTGTGAAACAGCGGAGTTCCGCTGGGGCGAAGGCGCGCAAAAAGCGTTCCGCCGGGAAAAGCGCAGGGTGGAAGGCGCTCGTCCCGCTCCTGCTCTGCCTGGTGCTGACGCCGTTTGCTGTGCAGTCGGCCAGCATTCTCGCGCTTGAGGGACCGAAGGCTTTTGCGCTGCTGTTCCCCTGGGTTGAGGTGGTGCGGAGCCCTGCCCTGCATATCCCGCCAGCGTGGCTGGGGACGCTCTCGCAGGGGATCATCTACCTCCAGTTCCCTTTCTACGGGCTGCTGATGGCGCTGACGTTTCACGCCGGGCGGTATCTGCGGGCGTTCATCATCGGACTGATCGCCCATTTCAGCGGACTGTTCCTGGTTGTCGTGCTGGCGTATTTCTCAGCGAAGGGCTGAATGATCCCGGAACGCGAACGCCGCCTGGTAATCGATCGACACGCGGCGCATTTTATCTTTATGCTTTCTCCGCCTCTCGCGAAGAGGTTGTGCATCCAACGCTTGGAACCCCATGTCTGACGCCGTACGTCGCGCGCATCTTGATCGAATTTTTCTCCTTCTGCTGACCCCGCTGATGGCGGCAGCCCTGCCCTCGGTACTGTACTGCGTGGTCGGTTTCCTGATGGGACTGCACGGCATGATCGCGGGCGACCCGGTGGTGCTTCACGTCCCTGCGGAGAACCTGTGGGACCGGTGCTTCCTGCTGCAGACGCACCTGATGCGCTGGATCTCGGAGTGGAACGCCCTCGCCACGCTGGCGGCAACAGCGTTCTTTGTGTTCACTCTGCTTCGGCCGCGCTGGCGGTACTGGACGGGGCTGGCGCTGATCCCTTACGGGCTGCTGCTGTGCGCTGACTTCACCATGCGGTGGCATTCCACGATCCTTCCATGAACGACAAGGTCAAGATCATCGAGTGCCCCAGGGATGCCTGGCAGGGACTGCCAAAGACCATCCCGGCGGAGGTGAAGGCCGATTACCTGCGGACGCTGGTGGCCGCGGGATTCCGGCACATCGACGCGGTTTCGTTCGTCTCGCCCAAGGCGGTGCCGCAGATGGCCGACTCCGAGCAGGTGCTCGACTTCATGGATCCGCCGGATGATGTTGAGGTCATCGGCATTGTGGTGAACCAGAAGGGGGCGGAGCGGGCGATCCAGACCGAGGCAGTGGCGACGCTGGGATTTCCCTACTCGATTTCGCCGGAGTTCCTGCGGCGGAACCAGAACCAGACGCCGGAAGAGAGCCTGGATACGCTGGAGGCTGTCGGACAGGCAGCCTTCCAGGCGGGGCTGGGCATGGTGGCCTATATCTCGATGGCGTTCGGGAATCCGTATGGCGATCCGTGGAACGCCGATGAGGTGATCGCCGCGTGCGATCTGCTGGCGGACAGCGGGATTACCCATATCTCGCTGGCGGATACTGTGGGATTGGCGACGCCGGACCAGATTGCGGACACGGTCGGCGAGGTGCTGGACGCGGTCGACCCGCGGGTTGAGATTGGGGTTCACCTGCATGCGCAGCCGAAAGACGCGCCGGCAAGGGTGGCGGCGGCCTATCGCGCGGGGTGCCGGCGGTTCGACATGGCGATTGGCGGATTCGGCGGATGCCCTTTTGCACAGGATGCGCTCGTTGGCAATATTGCGACGGAGCTGGCGCTGGCGGAACTGAGGCGGCTTGGGGCGGAGTTGCCACCGCTCGCGTCCCTGGACGGATTACGTGCCGCTGCCGGGGAGATTGAGCGGAAATACGGCCCGGTGCTTCAGTAGGTTTGCGAGCGCAGGCTGGAGGTGGTCCCGTCTGCTTCCCTGCCGACGGTGGAAGACCTGCGATACGCAGCGCGGCGCTTCCAAAGCAGGAACTGGCGGCGACAGATTGCGCACTCCCACGGATAGAAGCCGAAGATCGGCCAGATGTTCCTCCGGAAATATCCGTGACGCGCAATGCGTGCCAGCTGCTCGTGACGGCATTTCGGGCAGCGCAGCTTTTTCTTCATCAAGGCCCTCAGCAACAGGGATAGTGTGGCGAACGATTCAAGGTAAGCATGTCGGGGTACGGACGAGGCGTGCAGGGGATTTTTGCTGACCGAAATTTATCATCGCCGATAACTCAGCCGGTTGTCAGCCCAATTTTTACAGTACGTTCCACAGGCTGCATCGCCCGGGGCTGCTGCGCGCAGCTGGGTCCGCCATCCCTGCAGCCAGTACACTAAGAACGATGATTCCCACGCTTGAATGGACCTCAGAAGGCGTCCGGTTTCTGGACCAGACGCGGCTTCCCCTGGAAGAGACGTATGTGCTGGCGACCGATTATCAGCAGGTTGCCGAGGTGATTACAACGATGGTGGTCCGCGGGGCTCCGGCGATCGGGGTGTCGGCGGCGATGGGGCTGGCGCTGGGCGTACAGAAGAGCCAGGCGAAGACCGTGCAGCAGTTGCGGCCGGAGTTCGAAACCATGTGCCGGACGCTGGCGGCAACGCGGCCGACTGCTGTCAATCTGTTCTGGGCGATCGAGCGCATGAAGCGGCTCTTCGAGCGGCTGGCGGCGGAGCCGGGTGCAACGGTGCAGCGACTCCGCGAAGCGCTGATCACCGAGGCGCAGCGGATGTACGACGAGGACATTGAGGCGTGCCGGAAGATGGGCGCGCATGGGGCGGGGCTGCTGCCGCAATCCGGCGGTGTGCTGACTCACTGCAATGCGGGTGCGCTGGCGACCTGCGGGTATGGGACGGCACTGGGGGTGATCCGGTCGGCCATCGAGCAGGGGCACGAGATCCATGTGTATGCGGACGAGACGCGGCCCTTTCTGCAGGGCGCGCGGCTGACGGCATGGGAACTGATGCACGATGGGATTCCGACGACGGTGCTGTGCGACAACATGGCGGCCAGCCTGATGCGGCAGGGGAAGATTAAGGCAGTGATCGTCGGGGCGGATCGCATCGCGGCCAACGGCGACGTGGCCAACAAGATTGGGACGTATGGCGTGGCGGTGCTGGCGAAGGAGCATGGGATTCCGTTCCTGGTGGCGGCTCCGTGGTCGACGATTGACCTGAAGACGGCGACTGGGGACGCTATCCCCATCGAGCAGCGGGCGGAGCGCGAAGTGACGCACCACGCGGGCAAACAGTTGACGCCGCATGGCGTAGGCATCGAGAACCCGGCCTTCGACGTGACCCCGGCGAAGTACGTGACGGCCATCATCACGGAGCGCGGGGTGCTGCGGCCTCCGTATAGCGACAGCCTGGGACTTGCCGTCCAGGCGGAGGC
>DASSKX010000178.1:0-5826 GCA_035689925.1 Acidobacteriaceae bacterium | reverse complement strand
CACCCGCAGGCCGGTAACGAAGACGAAGCCATGATCGAGGCCCTCACCCTGGGGACCCGCGATTATGTTCGCAAGTGCGGCTTTTCGAAGGTGGTGGTCGCCCTCAGTGGCGGCATTGATTCAGCTCTGGTCGCCGCGATCGCCGTGCGCGCTTTGGGGCCGGAGAACGTCACCGCGCTCGGTATGCCCAGTCAATACTCGTCGCAGGGGTCCATCGACGACAGCCGGCAGCTGGCAGCGAACCTCGGCATCCGCTACGAAGTGCTTCCGATCAGCGACATCTTCTCACAGTTCAGCGGAACGCTGGAGCCGATCTTCGCGGGTGCGAAGCCGGACATAACGGAGGAAAACCTGCAGTCCCGCATTCGGGGCGTGCTGGTGATGGCGTACTCCAACAAGTTCAACGCACTGGTACTCACGACCGGGAATAAGAGCGAGATGTCTACCGGCTACTGCACGCTTTACGGCGACATGGTGGGGGCCCTGGCGGTGATCGGGGATGTGTTCAAGACACGCGTGTACGATTTGTGCCGCTGCGTCAATGCTCAGCGCGAAATCATCCCGCGCGCCATTCTCGATAAACCTCCGTCGGCCGAACTGCGCCCTGGACAGAAGGACACCGATTCGCTGCTGCCTTACGACGTGCTCGATCCGATTCTCGAGGCGTACGTGGAGCGCTATGAGACGGCGGAAGGGATTGCGGCTGAGCGACGGGTCGATCTCGAGACCGTCCACGCCGTGGTCAGGATGGTCGAGCGCAGCGAATACAAGCGGCAGCAGGCGGCCCCGGTCCTGAAAGTTACGCCAAAGGCCTTCGGCATGGGCCGGCGGTTCCCCATTGCAGCCAAAGCACAGGTCTAAGAATTTCCCCGAGAGGATCGTATGCAGAGCCGTTTTCTAACCTGCTTCCTTGCTTCGCTCGCGCTGCTCACCGGCATGGCGCTGGCGCAGAGCCAGCCACCGTCGGCTCCAACGCCGCAGGCGCCCAACGCTGCGACACCAGCGCAGGAGCCAAAGTTCCCGCCCGTGAACCAGGCGAATTTCACCGCGTCCTCGCCGAGCAAAGCCGATGTTGATGCTTTCCTGCACGCCACCTGGGGCTACGACGAGAACCGAGTCTGGGAGGTGTACGGTGTGCAGAAGACCGCGGCGCCGGGGATAAGCAAAGTCATCGTATTGGTGGCGGAGAAGCCGAATCCGCAGACTGCGACCTTTTCGTTTTTCGTTACGCCGGACGGCAAGCACCTTATTGCGCAGGAGCAGTTGCTGGATTTCGGTCCGCATCCGTACGACGAGATTCTGCACAAGCTGGAGCAGCGCGCAGAAGGTCCCTCGCTCGGCTCAAAAAGCAAACAATTCCTGCTCGTCGAGTTCGCCGACTTCGAGTGCCCCCACTGCAAGCAGGCGGTGCCTGTCGTCCAGCGGCTCGTGAAGGATTTCCCGCAGGCGCACTATGTGTTTGAGAATTTTCCGCTCGTGAACATCCATCCACAGGCCTTCCGCGCAGCGGCATACGGGCAATGCGTCTTTCAGCAGGGCGGAAGCGATGCCTTCTTCAAATACTCCGATTCGATCTTCGCGGGGCAGGAAGCGCTCAGTGGCCAGGGAGCCGATCAGGCGCTGCGCAATTCGGTGACGGCTGCGGGACTGGATCCTGACAAGGTTGCGGCCTGCTCCGACTCTACTGAGGCGAAGAACGCGGTACACGCGTCAATGCAACTCGGCACTGACCTGAATGTGGATCAGACACCGTGGCTGTTCATCGACGGTCGCGGCTTGCCTATGCTGGAAATTCCCTATGAACAGCTGAAGAAGATTGTTCAGTGGCAGTTTGACCAGGATAAACAGGCGGGCAGCACCGCAGCTGGACAATAGCACTGGGACGCCCCACGCCGGAGGAGGTGTGGGGCGGGTGGTCTGTCGTGTTCAGTGCTTGCTGTACATGTCCATCACGTCCTTGCGCAGGGCGACGCGGCTGGATTCGCGCGTGTAGAACATGTGGCCGCCGGGAAATTCATGCACGCTCACGCGCGTGAGATCGCCCATGATGGGCATCTGGTCGATGGTGAGAATCGAGCCCATGAACGGACATGAAAGGTCGTTCCAGCCGTGCACGATCATCACACGCAGCTTGGGGTCGGCGCTGATCGCCTGGCGCAGCTGTGTGACTGAGCCGGATCGCAGGTCCTGATCGCGGTTCCAGTTGCCTGCAACGTCGTACGATAGCGCGTTGTAGCGGGCATCGACTTTCCAGCCCACCGTGTGCGTGATGAAATTGACCATCGCTGTTGTGGTTGGCGCGATGATGCTGGCGAGGATCGGATCGTTCGACTTCTGCTCCGGCGCGTAGGGGAAGGGATCGAATGCGGTGACGTTGGAGTCGTAGACGGAACCGATCTTACCCTGCTCCCGGTGCACTTCGCGCAGGTAAGCTCCCGTCTCAAGTCGTCCGCCGGAAAATTTCACGAACTGCGGATCGAGCCCTGTCATGTCCGTGACCTTTTTGATCATGGCGTCGGTCGCGGCCTGATCGGAGCGCCCGTGCACCAGGGTGGTCAGATAATCGCCGAGTGTGTAGTCGATGACCGACTTCATTGACTCGGGCGTGAGCTTGCCTTGCCGCTCCAGATTAGCGGCGGTGATGGACGGCAGAGTAACCAGCCACGGCAGCGGGGAGAGATCGCCGTTCTGCTCGATCGTCGGGTTGAGATAGGGCGAGACGAGCACGACTCCATTCATCGCCACGCCCAATTGCGATTGCAGGTAGTAGGTGATGCGCGGGCCGCGGAATCCGCCGTAGCTTTCGCCAACGAGGTACTTTCGGGACTCCAGCCGGTCATTCTTGACGAGCCAGTCATAAATGGCGCGTGACAGGTATTCGATGTCCGGCGCGGTGGTGTAGAAGAGCTTCTTTGTCTGCTCGGCGTTCACGAGGGAGCGGCTGAAGCCTGTGCCGATGGGATCGAGGAAGACGAGATCGGTGAAGTCGAGCCACGTGCCGGGATTGTCGCTGAGCGTGGCCGGGTCAGAAGGGCTGTCGCCCTCGTTGCCGATGCCGTTCAGGTGCTTCGGGCCGATGGCGCCGAAGTTCAGGTAGACCGATGAGGCGCCTGGGCCGCCGTTCAGCGCGAATGTCACTGGGCGATTTGCGCCTTCAACCGTGTAAGCCGTGTAGACCAGTTCGCCGGCCGTCTTACCTTCCGTGTCGCGCACCGGCAGGGTACCGACGGTGGCGGTGTAGCTCAGCTTCTTACCGTCGAGCATGATGCTTTGCTGTACATGCGCATCGGACGGCAATGGCGGAAGCTTGTTGCCGTCCTCCTTCTCGGCGGGTTTGACTGGGGCGGCAGTGGCCTGCGTCGCCTGATCGGCAGGTGCGGTTTTGTGACGGGAGTTGTCATCGGTCTGAGCGTTGAGTGCGAGGCCGGCCACGGAAAGCCACCCCGCGAGCGCGAGCGCAGAGAAGATGCGGCATTCGGGAACTTTCATGGTTACGAGGATATCCCGGCGGTCTGACGCGTTTGCCTCTCCCCGCACGATACGTCGAATTCACGGGCCTTTTGCCACCTCGCATGGTAGAGTGCACCGGAGGAGGGAGGTGACGTGAGCCTTCGCGACTTCATCAGCAAGCAGTTCATCGATGTCATCGAGTGGAACGAACCGGAAGACGGCATCCTCGCGTGGCGGTATCCGATGCGCGATATGGAAATTCAGAATGGCGGCCAGCTCACCGTGCGCGATTCCCAGATGGCGGCGTTCGTGAACGAGGGCAGGATCGCGGACGTGTTTGGCCCGGGGTTGCACACGCTGAGCACGCGAAACCTCCCGGTTCTGACCGACCTGATGAACTGGACCAAGGACTTTAAGTCGCCGTTCAAGTCCGACGTATATTTCTTTTCGACACGCTTACAAATCGGCCAGAAGTGGGGCACGGCCACGCCTATCACCTTTCGCGAAAAGGAATTCGGGGCGGTTACGCTGCGCGGCTACGGTATTTACTCCTATCGCATCGTCGATCCGAAGACTTTTTTCCTGCAGGTGAGCGGCACGCGGGAGGCTTACTTCGCCGGAGATCTCGAAGGCCAGCTCCGCGAGACCATTGTTGGCCGGATGACTGACATCTTCGCATCGAGCGCGGTCTCGTTTCTCGATATGGCAGCGAACCAGGCCGTCTTTGCTGAGAAGATTGCCAACGCCATGAAGCCTACGTTCGCCGGCCTCGGGCTTGAACTGCATCAGTTCGTCGTCGAGAATATCTCGCTGCCGGAGGATCTGCAAAAGATCATGGATCAGCGGATCGGCGTCAGCATGGCCGGCGATCTGAGCCGTATTACGCAGCTGGAAGCGGCAGAGTCATTGTCGCTGGCTGCGGCCAACCCGGGCGGCGTTGCCGACGCGGGAGTCGGCCTGGGGGCCGGCATGGCCATGGCGCAGACCATGATGGCTGCGACCAGAGGCCTGGTCGCCTCTGCCTCGGTGACCGAAGCTCCGGCCGCCGGAGCCGCGACCAAATTCTGCATTGCCTGCGGCAAATCTATGCCGCGTGCTGCGAAATTCTGTCCGGAGTGCGGCCAGTCGCAATGAACTGTCCCGCATGCGGTGCGCCCATGAAGCTGGCCAGCGGGGAAGACTCGCTCACCTGCCCTTATTGCCACAGCGTCTACTTCCCGGAGAAGAACGACGACGGCGTGCGCCTGCTCGGCGACTCGGAGGAGATGTGCCCCGTCTGCGCGATTCAGCTGAAGGAGGCGGCTCTGGACCAGGTGCGCCTGCGCTACTGCGACCGCTGCCGCGGCATGCTGATCTCCATGGATTCCTTCGCCGCTCTGGTTGACGCCGTCCGCGCTGGCACACAAGGCGCGGTGATTACGGCTAAGGCCGATCTCGATGAGCTGAAGCGGAAGCTGACCTGTCCGCATTGCCACCGGTCGATGGATTCGCATTTCTACGCCGGACCCGGCAAGGTGATCATCGCCGATTGCGAGCACTGCAACCTGAACTGGCTGGATCACGGAAAGCTGCAGCGCATCGCGCATGCCGCCGATCCCTTTCACGAGGGCTGAGCGAATGAATTCAGGAGCCTCGAGCCAACCGCGCGCCAGGAAAGTTATCGTGGAGGTCGCGACCAGCGCCGACGGCTTCATCGCCCGCCCCGATGGTGACGTATCGTGGCTGAACATTCCTGAACTGAAGGGTCAGCACGGAATGGACGCCTTCGTGAAGACCGTCGACACGATTCTGTGGGGGCGAAAGACCTACACCAAAGGAATCGAACTGGGGATGAAGGCCGGCGGATTCAGCCCGAAGATCAAAAATTACATCTTCTCGCGCAAGTTTCAGGAGCCGCTGCTGGACGGCTTCGAACTCGTGAAGGAGCCGATCCAATCCTTCATGCAGCGCCTGCGGGCGCAACCGGGTCTGGACATCTGGATGATGGGAGGCAGCGAGATCATCGCTTCGTTTCTGGACGAGGGAGAGATCGACGAGTTCAGCATCAACCTGATCCCAATCTTCATTGGTGAAGGCATACCGCTGATCAAGCCCCAGCATCGATCCGTTCTACTGAAGCTGCTTGCGACGAAGAAGTTTTCAGACGGCGTTGTGCATTTGCACTATCGCGTCGTGAAGAATTCGAAATCTCAGGGCAGAGCAAAAGCGATGTAACTCCCGCCGACTGGTCCCTTCGGATCGCGTCCGCCGCTCGCCGCAATCACCACGTACTGCTTGCCGCCGATTTCGTACGTTGCCGGCGTAGCGATCCCCGCGAAGGGCAGTGTCGTCTCCCAGAGCAGTTTGCCGGTGCTTGCGTCGAAGGCGCGAAACTTG
>DASSKX010000177.1:0-5146 GCA_035689925.1 Acidobacteriaceae bacterium | reverse complement strand
CAGCATGCTGAACAACAGCGCAGCGTAAGCGGCCAGCAGCGTAACCACATGGAAGGCGATCCACCCATTGCGGATGACCGGCGAGCTGAACGTGTACCGCTCCGGCCCGATGGCCGGGATCACGGTCAGCAAAAATGCGAGGGGGAGGGCAAACAGCCCGAAGGAAATTGTCCGGTAAATGAAGAAGATCAGCAGGAAAATGGCGACAATCGCCAGCGCCAGCGTCGATACCACCTCGATGGCCAGCACCGGGATGAGGTGGTGCGCCAGGGCCAGCATCTCCACCGTCGCGACCAGATGAAAGAACCACGCGCCCATCGCGACCGGCAGGCAGAAGCGGTGCCCCTTCGGACGGTTTCCGAGCACCGCCGGAATCGCCAGCAGACTGGCGATGCCATATAAAACTGCCGCGACTCGGAGCCAGAGGATGAACATAATCGTCAGGCGGGAACCGGTTCGGGACCAAAGCCGGAATCCATGCTGCGATTCCGGTGCAGATCCGAAGGTTACCAAAAGTATAAAGGTCCCGAATCGGCCCCCGCTGAACCTGATTATCCAGACCGGGGGACTTGCCGGATGTGAGAAATGTCACATCGCGAACGCCTCACCCTCGCCTAACCGCCCTGGAGACAGCGACCTCCGTGCTCGGCCGCGCTCGCCCATGTGCCCTTGGCCGGAGTGGGCCACACCGCCTGGCCGCGCCAGAACCTGCCGGGAGGGCGGCGGTCCCTTGACACCCCATTGGCAACCTGCCGTAAGCTTCCCCGATCAGGAGGGAAGGCCATGCCTGTCCTCAGTCCCTTCGCCCTCACACTGGCTCTGCCCGCTTTACTCCCCATCCGCAGCGTCGCGCAGACCGATCAGCAGTCCGACGAGGAGTCGATCCGCTCCTTAGTCGACCATCTCATCGCCGCCTGGAACCGCCACGACGCCCACGCCGTCGCTGCTCTCTTCTCCTCCGACGCCGAGTTCACGAATCGGCTCGGCTCGACGCTCAGCGGGCGCAGTTCTATCGAGCGGTTTCATGCGCATTGCTTTGCTATCCCCCTGGAAAACAGCCGCCTGGAGTCCACGGCTATCCGTACGCGCTTCCTGCGGTCGGACGTGGCATCGATCGACCTCCACTGGCAAATGACAAACGCCGATAGCCCGAACGAACTCCGCCATGGCCTGATCAGCCTGATCATGCTCCGCGACGTCGAGCACTGGGAGATCGCCGTCATGCACAACCTGGAACTCTCCCCCACATCCGGGAGTCCCTGCCTCGCGCAATAGAATTTTCGGCAACCTACGAAGATTTTCGTTGACACCTACGAACCTCTTCGTATATCGTCCTTCCCATGATGCGCACTGCCCCCCAGCTCCCTCGTCCCACTGAAGCCGAGCTGGAGCTTTTGAATATGCTTTGGGAGAACGGTCCGGCGACCGTCCGTGACCTTCACCAGGCGATCAGCGTCAAACGGGCCATCGGCTACACGTCCGTCCTCAAGCTGCTGCAGATCATGACCGACAAGGGGCTGGTCGAGCGGGAAGAGTCCGGCAAGGCCCACATCTATCGGCCCGTCGGCACCCGGCAGCAAACGCAGAGCCAGATGGTGCGCGACATCAGCGAGCGCGTCTTCGCCGGATCGGCCGCCGCCCTCGCCATGCACGCGCTGAGCACGCAGCCGGTGTCGGACCAGGAACTCGACGAACTCCGCCGGCTTATCGAGCAGAAAAGGAAACAGCCATGACACAAACCTGGCAGTCCCTGGGCTGGACTCTCCTTCATTTCCTGTGGCAGGGCGCCGCGATCGGCCTGCTTTACTGGATCGCGGACCGCCTCTGCGCCCGCCGCGGAGCGAACCTCCGCTACGCGATCGCGCTCGCCGCGCTGCTGGCCATGCCGATCGCCGCGATTGCCACGCTGGTGCGCGAAGAGGCCTCTGCCGCAGAGCCCACACCGCAGATTATGGCCCGCGCTGCCGCCACCTTCACCACCGATATTTTGCTTGCGCCGAGCGATGTGGCGCGGACGGCGCCGACTGCAAGTTTCCAGCGCTCCGCCCGCGCGGTGCTGAATGAAGCGCTGCCCTGGCTCGACGCCGTATGGCTCGCCGGAGTCTTCTTCTTTTCCCTGCGCGCGCTGGGCGGATGGTGGCTGCTCCGGCGTCTGCGCCTGATCGCGCAGGAGCAGGCCCCGCATACGCTGCGCCTGCACCTGGACGCGCTGCGCCGCCGGATGGGCATCGGCCGCTTCGTCGATCTGCGGCTCTCGCGGCGGATCATCAATCCGCTGACCGCCGGCGTGCTGAAGCCGTGGATCCTGCTGCCCATCAGCGCCCTCACCGCGCTCTCACCCGAGCAGCTGGAGGTCGTGCTCGCTCACGAGCTGGCCCACATCCGCCGCGCCGACTACTTCTGGAACCTGCTGCAGACTGTCATCGAGACGCTCTTCTTCTTCCATCCGGCGGTCTGGTACATCAGCCGCCGCGTGCGGCAGGAGCGCGAATTCTGCTGCGACGACGCGGTGCTCGCCCGCTGCGCCGATCCGTCGATCTACGCCAGCGCGCTGGTGCGCCTCGAACAGGAGCGCAACGCGAGCCTGCACTTTGCCATGGCACTCGACGGACACTCCCCTTCGGGACTGCGCACCCGCATCCTGCGCATCCTGGGTCATGGAGAGGACGTGCGGCGCGTCCGTCCTGTTTCCCTGACCGCCATCTCCGCGGCCATCGTGCTCTTCCTCTGCCCGCTGCCGCGCGTTTTTGCCAGCTTCCGCGATGCGCCGAAAGCGGCTGCCGCGATCATCGCACCAGCCGTGCACCATGTGGTGCATCCGCTGCTGGTGGAGCCGATAAAGCCCATCCAGCAGAAGCCGACGGCAAAGCCCTCCCCCGCGACTTCTGCTGCGACTCCGGCTCCTGCGCCGGAGCCGCAGGCCAATCCCTCGCCGCAGCGGGACAGCGCAGAAACCCAGGTCCACTCCGACTACATCGATCGCATGCGCGCTGCGGGCTACGACGTCGATCTGGACAAATACGTCGCGATGAAGGTGCAGGGCATCACGCCGGAGTACGCGGCGCAGATGAACAAGCAGTTTGGCAGCAAACTCCCTCCGGACGCGCTGATTGGCCTGAAAATCCAGAGTGTGACGCCGGAGTACATCACCGCGATGCGCGCGGCGGGCTACGACGTTCCGCCGAACAAATTGATGGCCATGCGCATTCAGGGCGTGACGCCGGAGTACGCTGCGGCGATGGCGAAGCTCGGGTTCGGCACGCCGACCGCCGATGAGCTGATCTCGCTGCGGATCCAGGGGGTCACGCCGGAGGATGCGCAGAAGTTCAAAGAGATGGGCGTGGACGTCCACGGCTTCCAGTCGCTGATCACGGCGCGCATCTTCAACATCACGCCGGCCTTCATCGAGCAGATGAAAGCCGCCGGCTTCGATCACATTCCCTCGCAGAAGATCGTTGCGCTGCGCGTGCAGGGCGTGAATCCGGAGTTCGCCAAATCGGTGAAGGCGCAGTTCCCCGACGCGACCGTCGACGACCTGATCCAGATGCGCATCTTCAACATCAACGACAAGTTCATCGCCTCGGCCAAGCAGCACGGATTCACCCCGCTTACGATTCGCAAGCTGGTGCAGCTGCGGATTTCGGGCGTGATGGATGAGGCGGACGACACGCGGCCGTGAGAGGGTGATCGGTGATCAGTCACCGATCCATGGCGGAGCGTGCGCATAGCAACCGATAGCTGATACCTGATAGCTGACAACCGAGAACAGTCGAGGAGGTCAGATGACTCGTCGTGTCTTCGTACTCGCCGCCTTGTGCGCCGCAACCACGCTGGTCTCGGCGCAGAACCCCGCAGAGAGCCTCGAGCCGCTGCATGGCACCTGCTCGATCACCGCCAGCGAGCACGCCGACAAGGTGCGTCTGGCGCTCGAGCGCGAACCGTGCGCCGAAGGCTCGAGCCATTGCAACACCAGCGACACCGATGTGCAGGTCTCGCAGTTCTCCGGCTTTTCGCTGGCGGATCTGCAGCGCGAGGGCGCTCATCTCGACGCAACCATGACCGCGGAAGCGGGAACGATCCGCTGCTCCGGCACGGTGCATGCATCGGCGCTGCGCGGCGACTACACCTTCACGCCCGACGCGCAGTTCGTTGGCCGCATGCAGCAGATGGGCTTCAGCGACTTTGACTCGGAGAAGCTGCAGGCCTACACGCTCTTCCACATCGACACGGCCTGGGTGAAAGCGCTGCAGGCCGAGGGCGTGACGGAGATGGACAGCGGCAACCTTATCGCCCTGCGCATCTTCCGCATCACTCCGGAGTTCGTCCGCTCCATGGACGCGCTCGGCTACCACCACCTGCCTGCGGGCAAGCTGATCGCCTTCGGCGTGCACGGCGTCAACGCCGACGAGGTGAAGCAGATCCGCGCGCTCGGCTACGACCCCAACGCCGACGAGCTGATCCAGATGCGCATCTTCCGCGTCACGCCGGACTTCATCCGCCGCATGCAGAGCCGCGGCTTCAAAAACCTGACCATCGCCAAGCTGGTGCAGGTGCGCATCTTCAACCTCGCGGAATAGTCGGAGCCCTGGACAGGCGGCGCGGTGCGCGTTTGCGGTATCCTCCTCACCGTATGCGCATGCTCTCTGCCGCTCTGCTCTTTCTCGTCGCCGCTCCTCTCCTCGCCCAGCAGCAATCGACAATGACGCCCGAAGAGACGGAGGTCTGGAAGCCGGTGCCGCCCGTGGTCACGCCCGGCGCGAAGGACTCCGATCCGCCGTCGGACGCTATCGTCCTCTTCGACGGCAAGGATGAAAGCCAGTGGGTCTCCGCGCAGGATCACACGCCGGCGCAGTGGGTCGTCTCCGATGGCGTGTTCACCGTGAACAAGAACGGCGGCGGCAATATCGAGACGAAGCGCTCGTTCAAGGATTATCAGCTGCACATCGAGTGGAAGATTCCTTCGAACATCACCGGGAGCGGGCAGGCGCGCGGCAACAGCGGCGTCTTTCTCGCCTCGCTGGGGCCCGGCGACGCGGGATATGAACTGCAGGTGCTCGACGCGTACAACAATTCGACCTACGTGAACGGCATGGCGGGGAGCCTGTACAAGCAGGCCATTCCGCTCGCGAATGCTGCGCGCAAACCC
>DASSKX010000176.1:0-8611 GCA_035689925.1 Acidobacteriaceae bacterium | reverse complement strand
ACCGTGAAGTCGGCATCAATCTTCAGGTCCTGCCACTTCCCCTGCACAACGCCGATGACCGGAGCGTTCGGATTCCTCTTGCGGAACATCTCCGTAAATTCAGCAACGCTTTCTCCCGATAATGACCAGGAGATCACCAGGACCTCAAAGCTCGACTCCAGAAGTTGCAGCGCTTCCTGTCGCGAATCCGCCCGGGCCACCGCAAACCCCGCATGCTGCAGCACGTGTTTGCGAAGCAGCGAAAGCTCCCGGTCCGCGCTGAGAAGCAGAACAGACTTCCCCTTTCCGTCTCCTGCCGCTTCCACGTGCTCATGCCGCGCGTGCAGAAAGGCGCGAATCGATTCTTCGAGATATGCCTGGATCGTTTCGCCGACGGCCATGATGTCCGTGATCAGAAAGCTGATCTCCACCGCCAGCAGATTCTCGTGAACGATCCGGCTCACCACCTCGTGCAGAATCCGCGCTTCGCGAATCAGCGCCGGAATCGAGCATCCCTGCTCGAAGCGCGTCCTGCCGTGTCGCAGCGCCGCATGCAGGGTCTTCGGGGAAAGCTTTTGCCCTGCCTCGCTTCGGATCATTTCGTCGATCAGCAGCGGCAGGTGATCCGTCAGTTCCTCATCCGAAAGCTTCCTGGCGTCGATGAGCGGATCCGCCCGCGCAGCTTCGAGCCAGCGCCGGAAGATCTCCCGCTCGTTCTCCTCCAGAATGCCAGGCAGCCTGCGCGGCTCGATACGATGAATCTCTTTTCGCGGGCCAATTAGTCTGGAGTGGATCTTCTCAACAAGGCTCTGCACGTCCGCCGGCTTCACGAAATAATCGTCCACCTGCTGCCGGATTGCCTCCAGCGCCGTTTCGAATGCCGGATATCCGGTCAGGATGAACGTCGCCGCACTTGGCTGCGTCCGCCGCATGGCGCTGACCACCGTGAAGCCGTCCCCGGCTTCGCCAATGTTCAGATCCGATACGAGCACGTCGAAGGTCTGCCGGGCGATGTACTGCAACGCCTCCGAAACCGTGGCCGCAGTGGTGACCTCGAAACCGCGCATCTTCAGGATCGCCGCCAGCGTCGCGCGGATACTGGGCTCGTCATCAACGAACAACAGGCGCGGGGTTGCCATCACTCACCTCCAACAGCTCCGCCACTTGCTCGAATGGATTCGGTTTCTCGAAGCGCCGATACGCGCAACACTGCTGTCCGGCCTCTGCTCCCCACATCGCCGCGGCGCTGTGGCCAGCTACCGTTTCGAGACTGCCTTTGCCCGAAAGGTTTGCCGCCCCTTCCAATGCCCTCTGCGCCGCGCTCCATAAAAGCAAAAGGCGAGCCGAAGCTCGCCTTTTGCTTTGTTAATGACTTTCCTGAAGTCTTTGCGTCTTACAGAGGCTGAACGTCTGCTGCCTGCCAGCCCTTGGGCCCCTTAACGACGTTGAACTGCACGGCTTGCCCTTCCTGCAGACTCTTGAAGCCATTCGCGGAAATGGCAGAGTAGTGCACGAAGACATCTTCCCCGTTCTGGCGCGAGATAAAGCCATAGCCCTTCGCGTCGTTAAACCACTTCACAGTACCTTGTTCCATTTGTTGCATTTTCCTGACTGAATTGAATTGCGCTGGAGTGAATCGGAGCGAAACTGGCAGACCTGCATTTCCTGCTTGGTTGGGCGAGGCGGAAGACTGCTCTTGCCCGGTTCTTCTAACGCAAGCTTAGTGTAGCAGAATCCGAGTTTTGCGTTGCCATCAAACGGCTTGGCAGCCTCTTAGCCGATCACCGCAGGAGCCGCAAGCAGCTTCGGACTTGGCCCGTACTGGTTCGCTCCCGGGTCGCCTTCAATGCAGCAGAAGGCCAGGATCACCAGCCCACCCAGCGGGATCAGGCACAGCAGCAGCCACCAGCCGCTCTTGTTCGTGTCGTGCAGCCGCCGCACGCTGACCGAAAGGCACGGAATCAGCGCTGCCAGGCCATACGCACCGCATGCCAGAAACACCAGCATTCCAAGACTCGAGCTGCTGTTCAGCAGAGCCACCATACCCGCCCCATACAGAACAGCCCAGATAATCATGTTCACCAGCGTAAACATCCAGTATTCCTTGCGCCGTGAACGCCCGCTGAACTGCGCATACTTCTGCCATGCCATCACAAACCACTCCATAAACGCCTCCTCACACCCTGTCCTGGAAGTGCCGCGAAGCTTACACGATCTGCTCTGTGGGAGACAGCAGAACTTTGGTGCTGAGCCTGCGATTACCGCGCCCGGTCGGCGTCCGCCGCCTGGGCGTTATTCTGGACCGTTCCGCCTCGCCATGAACAGCCGACGTCCCGACCTGCTGGCCCCCGCCCTCGAACGGCTCCGCAAGGAATTCTCCAGCCTGCCCGAGCCTGCTCTCGATGCCCCCGGCATGGAGGGCGCCGCCGCGATCCTCGAGGAAGCCGCAGCGCGCCTCGGCGACAACTACCCCTACTTCCATCCTCTGTACGCCGGCCAGATGCTCAAGCCGCCGCACCCGGTCGCACAGGCCGCCTACGCGCTGGCCATGACCCTGAACCCGAACAACCACGCCCTCGATGGCGGCCGCGCCAGCTCCCGCATGGAGGTCGAGGCTGTCCGCGAGATCGCCGCCATGTTCGGCTGGTCGCAGTTCCTCGGCCACCTGACCAGCGGCGGCACCTTCGCCAACCTTGAAGCGCTCTGGGTCGCCGGACAAATGGCACCCGGAAAAAAGATCCTCGCCTCCAACCAGGCCCATTACACCCATAGCCGCATCACCGCGGTCCTCCAGCTGCCCTATGCCTCGGTGGCCACAGACGACCGTGGCCGCATGGATGTCGCCGCCCTCGAATCAGCGCTGGCGTCCGGCGAAGTCGGTACCGTCGTCGCAACCCTCGGCACCACCGCCGTCGGCGCCGTTGACCCCCTCGACCGCATCCTTGAACTGAAGAAGCGCTACGGCTTCCGCCTCCACATCGATGCCGCCTACGGTGGCTATTTCCGGCTCGCCACTACCCTGGGTGCTGACGCCGAGCGCGCTTTCGCCGTTATCGGCGAGGCGGACTCGATCGTCGTCGATCCGCACAAGCACGGCCTCCAGCCCTACGGCTGCGGCTGCGTACTCTTCGGCGACCCCGCGATGGGCCGCTGGTACAAGCACGACTCGCCTTACACCTACTTCACTTCCAGCGAACTCCACCTCGGCGAGATCAGCCTGGAGTGCTCCCGCGCCGGAGCTTCCGCCGTCGCCCTCTGGGCCACCCAGCGCCTTCTCCCCCTGGTTCGCGGCGGCGAGTTCGCCCGCGGGCTGGAACAGGGTCGCGAAGCCGCCTTGCGTCTCCACCGCCACATCGCCACCGACCCCCACTTCATCCCCGGCCCGACGCCGGAACTGGACATCGTGGTTTGCGCCGTCCGAGCGCCAACCATCGCCGAATCCTCCCAGCGGGCGCAGAAAATCTTCGAAAGTGCCGCCCAAAGCGATTTACATCTTGCTCTCGCGCGGCTTCCGGGGCGATATTTTCATGGTGCAGAATGGCGCGATCCGGGGCAGGATGTAACCTGTCTCCGCTCCGTCCTCATGAAACCGGAGCATCTGCACTGGATTCCTGAAATTTGGGCCCGCCTGCAACAGGCGGCAGCAGAAGCAGCATAGAGTGGTAATTGTCCCCGGGACCCACTGGCGCGGTGAAACAAGCTGATTTCTGGAGAAAGAATGAAAACGGATACATCGTCGCAGGCTGCCTCTGTTCACGCCAGTGAGAATGGCACGATGAACGTCCGCCTCCTCCGCGAGGTGCACAGCAAGCGCTTTGGCCAGAGCGACGCCCCCGCCTTCCTCGCGCCGGGTCGCGTCAACCTCATCGGCGAACACACCGACTACGCGGGAGGCTTCGTTCTTCCAGCCGCCATCGACTTCGGCACCATCGCGACGATATCCGCACGCAAGGACAATCGCATCGAGCTCTGGTCCCAAAACTTCTCCGAAAGCGTCACCATCAGCAACGCCGATTTCCCGCAGGCTCGCCACCACTGGTCCGACTACCCGCTTGGCGTCATCTGGAGCCTGCGCGAAGCCGGAGTCGACATCCCGCCCTTCAGCATGTGCCTGTGGGGCAATGTCCCGGTAGCCGCCGGCCTCAGTTCCTCGGCATCTCTCGAAGTCGCCACCGCTGCGGCCGCCCTGCACCTCGCCGGTCGCGACATCCCCCGCAGCGAAGTCGCGCTGCTCTGCCAGCGCGCCGAGAACGTCTACGTCGGCAGTTCCTGCGGCATCATGGACCAGTTCATCGCAGCGAACGGCGCCGAAGACCACGCTCTGCTGCTCGACTGCCGATCGCTGCAGTTCCGCCTCGCCCCCATTCCCCACCACATCAGCCTGGTCATCGCCAATACCATGGTGAAGCACTCCGTGGCCGGTGGCGAATATGGCAACCGCCGTGCAGAAGTCGAAGAGGGTACAGCAATTCTGCGCAGCCATCGCCCGGAAATCCAGCTGCTGCGCGATGCGACTCCCGAAGATCTGGCGCGCTGGGGGCATGAGATGCCGGACAAGGTGATGAGACGCTGCCGCCACATCATTACCGAAAATTTGCGCACCGTCGCCGCCGCCAACGCGCTCCAGTCCGGCGA
This sequence comes from Acidobacteriaceae bacterium, assembly GCA_035689925.1. GTDB lineage: Bacteria > Acidobacteriota > Terriglobia > Terriglobales > Acidobacteriaceae > Palsa-343. The sequence continues at coordinate 3,997 of DASSKX010000176.1, read as the reverse complement.
CCTGAAAAAGCTGGGACGCCTGATGGCCGAGGCCCACGCCAGCTACCGCGATGATTTCGAGGCCAGCTGCCGCGAGGCTGACATTATGGTGGACGCGGCTCAGGGGCTCCCCGGGCTGGTCGGCGCCCGCCTCACCGGAGGCGGCTTCGGCGGCTGCACCGTCAATCTGGTCGAATCCGGCCAGGCACAGGAATTTTCTGCGCTTTTGCGCGACAAATATAAAGCAGCCACCGGCATCGAAGCTGACATCTACCGTTGTCATGCCTCGGCGGCGGCGCACGAGGTGTGACCTGCGTCCGAAACGAAAGCCGTTCGTGACCTCAAAATTGCACAAATTGATCGCACAGACGGGTGATATCGGCTTTCCCTGACGCCGACGGACAATGAAACGATTTAGCCAGCAGGCCGTCGCAATCTTCTGACTTTGCCTTATCCTGAGAAGCGACGCCGAGAGGCTGAGGAATACGATCCGAAGATGCGTTTTATCAATCGTTCGCAATACTATCCCGGGGAACAACCGAATGCAGGCGACATCGTCGCCTACTTCTCCATGGAAATCGCGGTTATCCCGGAAATCCCCACCTACAGCGGAGGACTCGGGGTCCTGGCCGGTGACACGCTGCGCGCCGCGGCCGATATGGGCCTGCCCGTCGCCGCGGTGACTCTCGCCGACCGCAAGGGCTACTTCCGCCAGCATCTCGACCCAGGCGGCAATCAAACCGAAGAGCCCCAGCCGTGGAGCCCCGAGCAGATGCTCCCGGGCGAGGAACCCATCATTACCGTCACGGTGGAGGGTCGGCCCGTCGCCGTCCGGGCCTGGCGCTACGACCTGGTGGGCGTCTCCGGGCACCGCGTTCCCATCTACTTCCTGGACACGGACCTCGAGCAGAACGATCCCGCCGACCGCAACCTGACCGACCACCTCTACGGAGGCGACACCAACTACCGCCTCCGCCAGGAAGTCATCCTCGGGATCGGCGGCGCGCGCATGCTCCGCGCCCTCGAATACGATCCCTCTGTCTACCACATGAACGAGGGCCACGCCGCCCTGCTCACCGTTCCCGTTCTCGAGCAGGAACTCGGCGGCGCTGCCCTGCAGACCGCCACCGAGCGCGACCTGGAAGCCGTTCGCCGCCGCTGCGTTTTCACAACCCACACCCCGGTTCCCGCGGGACACGACCGCTTCTCCGGCGAACAGGCCTACCGCATCCTCGGCCCCGAGCGCGCCGGCATGCTTGAGCGCTTTGGCTGCTTCCACGACGGCCTGCTCAACATGACCTACATCGCGCTGCGCTTCTCACGCTTCGTCAATGGCGTCGCCATGCAACACGGCAAGGTCTCCCGCCAGATGTTCCCCGAGTACACCATCGACGCCATCACCAACGGCGTCCACGCCGGCAGCTGGACCTCGCCTGCCACTCAATCGGTCTTCGACCGGCACCTTCCCCGCTGGCGTCAGGACAACGTCACCCTGCGCTACGCGATCGACATCCCGGAACACGAAATCGTCGAAGCCCACACCGCCTCCAAGAACGCGCTGATCGCAGAGGTCAAGGCGGCCTCCGGCATCGAACTGCGTCCCGACGTCTTCACCGTCGGATTCGCCCGCCGCGCCGCTACCTACAAGCGCGCCGACCTGCTCTTCACCGACCCGGAGCGGCTGAAGAAAATGGCAGAGAAGTTCGGCGGTCTCCAGATTCTCTACGCAGGCAAGGCCCATCCCGCCGACGAGCCCGGCAAAGCGAAAATCCGCCGCGTTATCGAGATCGGCAAGGAGATCAGCAAAGGTCCTCTCCAGGTCGTCTACCTCGAGAATTACGAGTGGAAGCTCGGAGCCCTGCTCACGGGCGGCGTCGATCTCTGGCTCAACACGCCCCGCCGTCCCTACGAGGCCTCTGGCACCAGCGGCATGAAGGCCGCCCTCAACGGCGTGCCCAGCCTCAGCATTCTCGACGGCTGGTGGATCGAAGGATGGATCGAAGGAGTCACCGGCTGGGCCATCGACGACCACGACGACGAGGCCGGCGAGGCCCGCTCCCTCTACGATCACCTGGAGCAGACCATCCTGCCGCTCTACTACAAGGATCAGGGTCAGTGGCGTCGCATCATGCGCTCCACCATCGCCCTGAACGGCTCCTTCTTCAACACGCAGCGCATGCTGGAGCAGTACGTCATCAACGCCTACTTCCCCGAGAAGCGCGTCGAAAAGCCGGCGGAAACCAGCGAACAGGAAGCCGAAAAAACCGTCGTTCAGTAACGCCACAGCAGCGCGCGCAGGCTGCATCTGGACGGGGTGCCTCGATCGGCACCCCTGACCGGATCGCCGTTGCCGAATGCTATACTTGCCTCGAAATCAGCTCTCTTAGGACATGGACAGCGGTGTACGTGCATCCGCAACCGCTTTCTTCCGGAATCGATACGGGGCGATTCGCGCGCTGAACCATGGCAGATATCTCCGTGACCCAGATCCCGCTGCATCCCTCGGCACCTCCGGCGCCCGTTCGGCCCCTGTGCGTCGATCTGGATGGCACCCTCGTCAAAAGTGACACCCTCATGGACTCGCTGATGGTGCTGGCGCGTACCCAGCCGCTGGCCCTGTTGCAGTTGCCCGGCTGGCTCGTTCGTGGCAAAGCCGCCGTGAAGGCCGAGGTCGGTAGGCGGGTGTCCCTGGACGTTCCGCACCTGCCCTACAACCGTAAGCTCCTGCAATTCCTGCAATCCGAACACGGCGACGGCCGCCGCCTCTACCTGGCCACCGGAGCCGACCAGGCGCTCGCCGCCCGCATCGCCGATCACCTGAAGATCTTCGACGGAGTCCTCGCCAGCGACGGCCAGACCAACCTCACCGCAACCAACAAACTCGACGGCCTGCGCCGGACCTTCGGGGATGAAGGCTACGACTACATCGGCAACGCCGGCCCCGATCTGCCGTTGCTCCAGCATGCCGGAACCGCCATGCTGGCGAATCCGTCCTCGGGCCTGCGCTCGCGCCTCAAATCGCGCGGCATCGTTGTCGAGCGCGAATTCCGGGAAGGGCGCCCCTTTTCGAAGGCTCTTAGCAAGTCTCTGCGGCTCCACCAGTGGGCGAAGAACATCCTCATCTTCCTTCCCGTCCTGCTGGCGCACAATCTCCGGCTGCCGGTGCTGACGGCTGCAATCATTGCGTTTTTCAGCTTCAGCCTCTGCGCTTCGTCGACCTACATCGTCAATGACCTGCTCGACATCGAGGCGGACCGGCGCCATCCGCGCAAGCAGCACCGCCCCTTGGCCGCCGGTGATCTGTCGGTGAAAACCGGGATTCTCCTCAGCGCCGTTCTGCTCGGCGCCGCGATCGTCGTCGCTGTCCTCGCCCTGCCGCTCACGTTTCTCTTCTGGCTGTTGCTATACCTCGTTACTACGCTCTCGTATTCGCTGTACTTCAAGCGCGTCGTCCTCGTAGATGTGATTCTGCTCTCCGGCCTCTACACGCTGCGCATGCTGGCCGGTTCCGCCGCAACCCACGTGCCCATCTCACCCTGGCTCGGAGCGCTCTCGCTCTTCTTCTTCCTGAGCCTCGCGATCGTGAAGCGTTTCAGCGAATTGCAGTATGCACGCGCGCGTGGCCAGAAGCTGGCCAATGGCCGCGGCTACCTCCTTGCCGATATCGAGCAGTTGCGCACCTTCGGCACGGCGAGCGCCTTCGCCGCTGTTCTCGTCTTCTCGTTTTACATCGGCCTCGGCGGACAGGATGTCCTCGGCCTCTATCACCATCCCGGCCGCCTCTGGCTCATCACTCCGCTGATGGCCTACTGGATCATGCGCGTCTGGCTGCTGGCCTCACGCGGCGACCTCGACGAAGACCCTGTGATCTTTGCCGTCACCGATCGCACCAGTCTGCTGATCGGCGTGGCGGTGGCCGCCATCGCTGCGCTGGCGGCGCTCTGACGTATGTGCCGGGACCTGGATGAAGGATGAAGAAAGCTAAAGACCGCCCGCGTTTCGAATCGTGGGGGCGCTA
>DASSKX010000175.1:0-4426 GCA_035689925.1 Acidobacteriaceae bacterium | reverse complement strand
CAGATCGATGTCCATCACCGCCACAGTCGCTCCAGCTTGCGCAAGCCGCACGGCGATGGCCTCACCAATGCCTGTAGCGGCGCCGGTCACAACCGCGGTTTGTCCGGCGAGACTGAACATCGCCGTCGGCACGGCGGAGTTACTCTGCGCGTCCGGCACCATCGTCCTCCTCGTTTGGCTTGCGCAACGCCATCGAACGCTGTTGCGCAGGTCAACATCCGAAAGCAGGCGAAGCACCGATGTCAAGCGGAGCGAAATCAGTACAATGTCGCCGGCGGAGACGGAAGACTATGGAGATCTCGAAGCACGCCAGAAGCAGCATCCCCCAGAGCGCCGACCACAGAATGAGCCGGCGTACATTTCTCGCCGGCGCAGTCGCCGCAACGGCGCTTTCAGCCGCCGGCAGCGCGGCTGCGCAATCGGCGAGTCTGGATGGAATCCCGATCATCGACACGCACATTCACCTGTTTGACGGAACGCGTCCGCTGGGCGCCGACTACATGGGCTCTCCCACGTATCAGGCCATTTCCAAAACGTCCCTGCCTTCGATGTACAGTCCGCTGGCGAGGCCCGCCGGCGTCATCGGAGCGATGGTCGTTGAGTCCTGTGCCTGGATCGACGAAAACCTCTGGTATCTGGAGATGTGCAGGACCGACCCGATCATGATGGGCGTGTGCGGAACGCTGGATTCGGGCCTGCCTGGCTTTGGCAAGTACCTGGAGCACTTCCACAAGGACCCGCTCTTTCGCGCCATTCGCGCCCGAATCGTCCCTTTTCACAACGAAGAAAGCGGTAAGGTCACTCTCAAACCCGAACACGTGAGCAATCTGAAATTGCTGGCGCAAGCCGATCTGACGCTCGACACCGCCAACCCCACGATGGGACTGATGCGGGCCAACGTTCTGCTTGCTGACGCGATTCCGAATCTGCGCATCATCATGGATCACCTGCCCTCCTTCGATCCCACGCCGGAAAATCAGAAAGCCTACGAAGCGGTCGTCAAAGACATGGCCGAGCGTCCAAACATCTTCGTGAAATTGACGGAGGTCTACCATCCGCGGGCGAGGGATGGTGTCGTTGTACGAGATTATGAGACGCTGCGCGCCAGACTCGAATATCTCTACAGTGCCTTCGGCGAAGATCGCGTCCTCTTCGGCACCGACTATCCCAATAGCTACGGCGTCGCCACCATTGCCGAAGAAATCGCGCTGATGAAGCGATTCTTCTCCGGCAGGTCAGCCGAGAGCGCAGAGAAGTATTTCTGGAAGAATGCTGTACGCATTTATGGGCTGAAGCTCACCTGACGGCCAGGCCCATCAGGCTGTTCGTTCAGTTCTTTTTGGCAGCCCGCGTCTTGCTGCGCATGACCGGGCGGCGTTCCCGCGCGATGCGGTCCTGCAGCAGCAATTGATGCTGGTGCTCCTGCTCCTTCGTCAGCAGAGCCGTTGCGTCAGTCAGATGTTCTGCCATCAGACGAGCGGCTCGGTCGCCATCGCGGCGTTCGATCGCCTGCATGATCGGTTTATGAAAGGCAAGGGTATGCTCCAGATCGACCAGTTGCGAGGTCACCAGAATCATCTTGGCCATCGCCCGATGAATGCTGTGAAAGACGCTCGTGGCAGGGCCGTTCTTCGAAGCCTGAAAAATCGCACGGTGGAACAGCAGGTCGGACGAGACGATCTTCAGGTTATCGCCTCCGCTTGACTCAAAATCGCGGATCGACTGCCGCAGCAAATCAATGTCGTCGGCGGTAGCCCGTTCTGCCGCAAGACGCGCGAGCCCCGGCTCGATGAGCAGCCGCAGTTCCGTCAGTTCCCCGACCGACGTATCATCCAGCAGGAACAGGAACTCCAGAGGCACAGCCAGCACGGCGGAGGTATCGGTGTTCAGATAGCTGCCGTCTCCCACCTTTTGCGTGATGACGCCCATCACCTCGAGAACCTTCAGAGCCTGACGGAGTGAGGAACGGGCGACATTGAAGTGCGCAGCCAGATCGCGCTCCGGCGGAAGCCGGCTTCCCTGACGCAGAAGGCCGTCGCGCAGCATTTCCTGAAACCGCTTCACCAGCAAAGAGGTGACGTCTTCCTTGCCGTTGGTTTCCAGGCCAGGGGCTGATTTGTACGACCGATTTGTCACCCTTCGCATAGGAGCATCATCAGCCACGCCGTGCACATCGTCAATAACAACGCTGTTTTCGCACCCATTCACAGCTTGTGCGGCGATCTGCCTGCTGACGGGCAAGGTCGTCATGTCTTGACAACCGTTCGCCAATGGTCGTACCTTTCTCGGCATTCCTGATAGCCCCTTCCCCAGATCGGGCGCCCAACAACCGGAGGCAAACAAAATGTCGACATGTCGCGGTGTGTGCAGCACGTCTCTGCGCGCGGTGGTGGTCCTTCTTTTTCTGGCGACCAGCCTCATCGCCCCCGGCCAGGTGGAGCAAGGCCAGTTTGTCGGCAGAATCACTGATCCTTCCGGAGCCACCATCGCAGGCGCGCAGGTGCAGGCGCGCAATGTCGAGACGAACATCACGTACAAAGCTGTGACCAACGGCAGCGGAGATTACGTCATCACCCCCGTGCCCTCCGGCAACTACGTCATCACCGTAACCGCGCAAGGCTTCCAGCAGGCCGCCACCAAGCCGGTCGAGTTGCAGGTCGGCCAGATCGCCCGCGTGGACATGCCGCTCACGATTGGTACGACCACCACCGTTGTCAACGTCAACACCTCCGCGCCTTTGCTCTCCACCGACTCAGCGACGATCCACCAGGTGATCACCAATCGACAGGTGCTGGATCTGCCGCTGAATGGCCGCGGCTACTTTCAGCTCGCAGAGCTGACGCCGGGCACCGCTCTGCTCGCCCCGACCGGCAACTCGCTTGCGATCCGCCCTGAAGTGGTGAACGGCAACGTGATCAGCGGTATCCGGGGCAGAGCCACATCGTTCCTGATGGACGGCGTCGATGTCACCGAACAGCATCAGGGCGGCACGTTCATCCAGACGTCCATCGATGCGCTGCAGGAATTCTCCGTCGAGCAGAGCCCCTATTCAGCGGAATACAACCGCGGCGGCGCCTTCTTCAACGCGACCATCAAGTCGGGAACCAATGCCTTCCACGGCGGCGTCTTCGACTTTCTCCGCAACGACGCCTTTGACGCCCGCAACTTCTTCGCGCTCCAGCGGCAGCGGCTCAAGAGAAATCAGTTCGGCGGCGATGTGGGCGGTCCCGTTTCCCTTCCTCATCTGTACAAGGGGAAGGATCGCACCTTCTTTTTCTTCAGCTATGAAGGCCAGCGGCTCAGCGAAGGACGCGTGTTCAACGGTATTGTGCCGTCGAACGCGCAGCGTGGCGGCAGCTTTGGTTCCAAGCCGATCTACGATCCGCTGACCAGCGTCACTTCGGGCAACGTGACCAAGCGCCAGCAGTTTCCGAACAACGTCATCCCTGCGGACCGGATTTCTCCGCAGGCGCTCGCGATCCTCGGCTACTATCCGCAGCAAAACACGACCACCGGGACCTTCAGCGCCGTACCCGCGCAGACCATCAATTTCGACCAGTACATCGTCCGCCTCGATGACCAGCTGACGTCTAACAATCGTCTCTTCGCTCACTGGATTTACATGACGCAGCACGAGGTGGATCCCAATTTCTCGCCGCTGCTGGGCCGCGCCAATCTCACATCGATCGGGCAGGACATTGCCGTGGGCGTAACCACCAGCCTCGGCTCCACGATGATCAACCAGGCGAGAGCGCATTACCTGCCGAGTCATGTGCGGCTGCAGGCCTTCCTGCAGGGCCACAACTTCAACGGCGACTTCGGAGTCGGCGGCTTTTCCGGCCTGCTGAGGTACGGCACGTCATCGTTCCCCGATTACAGCTGGACCGGCTATGCCTCCCTGCAGGGCTCGACCTTCGATCAGCGGCCGAAGTCGCAGGACCGCAAGGCATTCGAGTTCTCCGACAACTTCACCAAGATTCTCGGCCGCCAGTCTCTCAAGGCCGGTGTTCTGGTCCGCTATTACCAGTGGCTTGGCTACGATAGCGGAACCTATGCTGGTCTGTTCAGCTTCAACGGAAACGAAACCGCGCAGGTCACGGTAACGCAGAACCCCGACGGGACGAAGACGACGACAGCATCCGGCGGCGACGCATTCGCCGATTTCCTGCTCGGGTATCCGTCGGCCGTACAGCGCTCCTATCCCGGATACAACTTCGGCGGCCAGGGGTGGTCCAAACAGTTCTACGTGCAGGATGACATCCGAATCAGCGGCCGCGTGACGCTGAATGCCGGACTGCGCTACGAATACACACCGTGGCTGAGCGGCTATCGCGGCCAGGTCGGCACCTTCAATCCGGCGCTCTCCAGGCCGATCATCGACAGCGGAAAAGGTTCGACGCTCGATCTATCCGCGCAGCCAGGAGCG
>DASSKX010000174.1:0-2089 GCA_035689925.1 Acidobacteriaceae bacterium | reverse complement strand
GCGTAGCTTCGCGAGATGCTGCGAAAGCGCCGACTGGCTGAGGCCGCCGATCCGGTCGACCAATGCGCCGACCGACATCTCGTCCTCGGCGATCAAATGACACAGAATCAGCAGCCGGTGCTCGTTCGACAGCGCCTTCATCAGGGCCGCCGCCTGGCTCGCGTTACTCGCCAACTTCTGAATCGTGTCACGTTGCATAAGTGAGAGCTAATTTAGGTGATGCTTATCGATCTGCAAGGCCCTCCATCCTTCACTTCGCTTCTGGCGTCGCTTCGATGACCGTCAGCCGGCTCCCGGTCGAACCTCTTGCAAGGGATTCCGGCGTCACGATCACGGTCGTGCCGGGCTCGACGATCTTTGCCACAGCGCGCCTGAACTCATCGGGGGCCTTGAAGCGCTGCCATTCCTCGCGCGGAACGGCCTCCTCGCGTGCCGCATCGGCGGATAGCGGAACCCTCATCCAATGCTGCCCGGCCGCATCGACGGAGCGAAGCGCATAAGCCCAGCTGCCCGAGACGGGCCCTGATACGGCAACCTGCGCAGAGCCGATCTCGACTCCGTTGCGCAAGACGATCGCCCGCTGGTCGGCAATGCTGACAATGATTGAAACGGGTCCGCTCGGAGATCGGTCGGGCTGCCAGACGGCGTGGCCACTCGACCCCTCCCCTGCCACGGCCTGCGCGATGCCCGGAGGAGAGGCGAGCCGCGGCATTGCGGCATCGTCGGTGATCACCACCGTCATGCCGAGCCGGGTCGCGCCGTAGAGCAGCTTGGCAAACCCCAGAGGCAGGCGGATGCAACCGTGCGAAGCCGGATAACCGGGCAAATGGCCGGCATGCAGCGCAATGCCGTACCAGGTCAGCCGCTGCATGTAGGGCATGGGTGCGCTGTCGTACTTGGACGAATAATGCTCCACGTGCTTCTGCAGGATCGTGAAGACGCCCGTCGGAGTGCCGTATCCGCGCCTGCCAGTCGAAACCGTCGCGGCCGCGATGGGAAGGCCGTTGCGATAAAGGAGCGCACGCTGCCGCGTGACGTTAACGATCAGCAGCATGGGCCCGCCAGGCGCAAGCTGGGGAGCCCAGACGTACTGCCCAGTCTTCAGCCGCTCAGCCGCCGCGATGACGGAACCCGATCCGAGATCGACCTGCTGGCAAAGTGCCGTGCTGGCTGCGACGAGAAGGAATAGAGACAGCGCTCGGCGACAAAACTCAGCGATCCCCACCGTTGTTACTCCCGATCTGTCGCCGGGTTGTAGAGCGCCGGTTTGGATCGGAGCACTAAGGGAAGGCCCTTATGAGCGCCGAGGCGGAGTGAAACTCGCGAAGCGCAAACGCCCGCAATCATCGCATTGCCAGAGGCTCGCGGAGTCAGGCCGTCGAAGGAGGAAAAATGGTGGGCGTGGCAAGGATTGAACTTGCGACCCCTGCGATGTCAACACAGTGCTCTACCACTGAGCTACACGCCCACTCGGAAGGCGGCATTTAGGGGTGAGATTGCTGCGGCGCAACCCGTCGAATTCGCCTCAAAGGCGGCCGTGCTGATCCTCGGTCTGGAACATCCTGTCCACCTCCATGACGAGGTCCTTCAGGTGGAACGGCTTCGACAAGAGCTTGGCCTCGGGCGCCGTACGACCACCCTGCAGCGCGACGGCAGCAAAACCGGTGATGAACATGACGCGGATCGCGGGATCGATGGCGCTTGCTTTCTGCGCGAGCTCGATCCCGTCCATTTCGGGCATCACGATGTCGGTCAGGAGAAGATCGAACTGTTCGTTGTGCAGCAAAGGCATCGCTTCGGTGCCGCAGCCTACGGCCTGCACCTCGTATCCCACGCGTTGCAACGCGCGCTGGAGATACTCGCGCATCGACGTATCGTCTTCTGCGAGAAGAATGCGTGCCATTGCCTATACCTATGCTATGAAAGCCTGCGTTTTGCCAGAAGCGAATAACGCTTTCGCGCGTTGCAGGTCCCTTGAGCAGTTCTAAACTGGCACATATTTACCTGATGACGCTTCTTTCCCCCATCATTCATCCACCTCGCGGCGACTTGCCGGTGCTCCTGTCGGTGCCGCATTCAGGCCGCGATT
>DASSKX010000173.1:0-2726 GCA_035689925.1 Acidobacteriaceae bacterium | reverse complement strand
CTGTCCGTACCCTTTCTTGACCTTATCGCTCCGCACATCGAGCTCGAACAAGAGCTGACGGACGTATTCCGCCGCTCCCTGCAGAGCGCCTCCTTCATCGGAGGAGCCATGGTGGAGGATTTCGAGAAGGACTTCGCCACCTTCTGCGATGCGGAGCACGCGATTGCCGTCAACAGCGGAACGGATGCGCTCCGCTTCGCACTGATGGCTTCCGGCATTCACACCGGCGATGTGATCCTTACCGTACCGCATACCTTCATCGCGACGACTGAGGCGATCTCACAGGCGGGCGGTATTCCTGAGTTTATCGACATCGACAGTGCAACCTACAACATGTCCGTCGAGAAGCTGCGCCAATTCGTCGAGGAAGACTGCATGCGGGATCGCACCGGCAGGCTGATCAGTCGCCGGCATCGCAAGCCAGTCACAGCCATCCTGCCAGTCCATCTGTACGGGCAAATGGCCGATATGGACTCGATCATGAGCATTGCTGAGGAGTACGGTCTTGCCGTGCTCGAAGATGCCTGCCAGGCGCACGGTGCGCAGTACTACTCGCGTCGGTTCAATCGCTGGCTGACCGCAGGCTCCATCGGCGTCGCCGCGGCCTTTAGCTTTTATCCGGGCAAGAATCTCGGGGCCTGCGGAGAAGCCGGCGCCGTCACGACGAATGATGCGTCCATCGCGGAGAAGATCAGGATCCTGCGCGATCACGGTCAGGCACAGAAGTACTACCACCGCGTCGAAGGCTACAACGGACGTCTCGATGCCATTCAGGCAGGCCTGCTGCATGTGAAGCTGCGCCACCTTGAGAAGTGGACCGCCCAGCGCAGGGAGCATGCGGTCGAATACAACCGGATGCTCTCGGACGTTGATGGGGTCATCTGCCCCTTTGAGCCTTCCTGGTCGCGAGCCGTCTATCACCTGTACGTGATCCGGACTGAATACCGCGATCGCATGATCGCCCATCTCAAAGAAGCCGGCATCGGGACCGGAATCCACTACCCCGTGCCTCTGCACCTGCAGCAGGCTTACCGCTCGTTTGGCTATCAGCCCGGCGAGTTCCCTGTGACCGAACGCGCCGCAGCAGAGATTGTCTCGCTGCCGATGTTCCCCCAACTCACTGCGGAACAGCAGGCCAGGGTCGTCGCTGAGGTCTGCACGTTTGCCGACGCATTCTACCGCGCACAGCCGCAAGCGGATCGAGAACTCGCCGACGCCAAGGCGCAGATCGCATAACACGATGTCGCTGGGACAAGTCAGGGAAAGAACATGCGCGAACGATTGACGTACGTCCTCATCACTCCGGCACGAAACGAGGCGCAATACATCGGGCTGACGCTTCGCTCGATGGTCGCGCAGACTCATAAGCCGCTGCGCTGGGTCATCGTCAGCGACGGGTCGACGGATGCTACAGATGAGATCGTTCGCGAATACACGGCCAAATACTCCTGGATCGAATTGCTGCGAATGCCCGAACGCCGTGAGCGCCATTTTGCGGGGAAGGTCCACGCGTTTGAGACCGCATACGCGCACCTGTCCGCACTGGACTTTGACGTAGTCGGGAACCTCGACGGCGACGTCTCCTTCGAGCCGGATCATTTCGAATACCTGGTTGGCAAGATGGCCGAGAACCCTGAGCTCGGAGTTGCAGGAGCACCGTTTTGTGAAGGCAACTTCCGCTACGATTTTCGGTTCAGCAATATCGAAAATGTATGGGGCGGCTGCCAGCTCTTCCGGCGCACGTGCTTTGAGGATATCGGCGGATACAAGCCGCTGAAGGCCGGATGCATCGACCATGTGGCCGTAGTCACGGCGAGAATGAAGGGTTGGCATACCAGAACATTCACGGATCGGGTCTGCATCCATCACCGCCTGATGGGCACGGCCGGGCGAACGGCGATGGGCGCGCGCTTTCGCATGGGACAGAAGGATTTCTCCGTAGCCAACCATCCGCTGTGGGAGATCGCGCGCGCCTCTTATCAGATGACCAAGCCGCCCTTTGTCATTGGAGGTGTGGCCTTGGCTGCTGGCTATTTGTGGTCAGCACTGTGGCGAAAAGAACGCGCTGCCAGTCCTGATCTGGCTGCATTCATCCGCCGGGAACAGCTGGTACGGCTGCGGAACCTCGTGAATCGCTACGTTGGCGGTCCGGAGCCGATAACGGTATCCGATCGCACAGTTTCGCAATAAGGAGAGGCGCATGTTTGTTATCAGTCGAACATCACAGTTCCTGCGGGGTGCTCTCCTAAGCTTCGGCCCCCGATCTTTCCGGCGCTGGGTCTGGGACAAGGAGTACCGCGAGGAGAAATGGCGCTTCGCATACGACACGACTGGCGATTGTGTCTATCCGCACCTGGAGAACTATGCCAGGGGGGGCCGCATTCTCGACCTCGGCAGCGGCTCAGGTAATACTTCCACCGAAATGGCTGACTCGGCGTATCAGAGCTATGTCGGTGTGGATATCTCCGAGGCAGCGCTCGAGAAAGCGAGAGCACGTTCCGCGGCGGCAGGCCGACAGAGCAAGAATACGTTCGTGTGTTCCGATTTTTTTAGCTTTCAACCAACCGGAGAGTTCGATGTGATTCTGCTCCGGGAGTCCATTTATCATGTGCCTCTCGGAAAGATCAAGGCAATCCTGGACAAAAACTCTCGGTACCTTAAACCCGAGGGCGTCATTATCGTGAGGCTTTTTACGGCCAACCGGCAGACCGGCAAGAGTAAGCATC
>DASSKX010000172.1:0-11374 GCA_035689925.1 Acidobacteriaceae bacterium | reverse complement strand
GTCGCTGCCCGCCTCGTCCCGGAAAGCCGGGGCGAGATCCGCGGCATCGACGGCCTGCGCGCCTACTTCGCCCGCGGACTCGCCGCGATTCCCAACCTGCGTTTCGATCTGGTAGAGCCGCTCTGGGGCCTCAGCAGCATCGTGCTCTATTACGACAACAACCGCGGCAACCGAACCGCAGAGTTCATGGAGTTCGACCACTCCGGTAAAGTCACGCGTGTCGTCGCCAACTACAGCGCCTGACCGTTCACCTGTTCCGGTCTCCTGCTTTCACGGCAGCCGCACAACAATGCCCGTGCTCACCGTGTTCGGGTTCGACTGCAGCGAATTTCCCGGAATGCCACCGTATGTGTAGTCCACCATCCGCCAGTCAATGTGCGGCAGCACCGTTAGGTCCAGGCCAGCATTGAGCGCCCAGGTAAAGTCGTTGCCCTCCGTATGCGCGGCTCCCTGGCCCACACTGAAATGGGCCACGCCGATCAGCGCCTCGCCATAAGGCATCAGCGGCAGGATGTGCGGCTTGATTTGCACGCGCGGGCCGATCAGCCCGGTGTCCTCCACCTCCGACCCCGACCCAATCAGCGACGCGCGCGCATCCAGTCCCACCCGCACAAACGGAATCCCCCAATGCTGGTAATACAAGCCAAACGTCGGACCACTCTGCACGCTCAGGTTGGGAATCCCAAACCACGAGACGCCATATTCGGCATACACCCCTGTCTGCGCCTGTGCTGAACTGCAAGCCGCCACTACGAGAAGAAGAAGAAGAACTCGCCTCACAAAGAAATCCTCCGTGCACTTAGAAGCGCAAAGGAGGAAAAGCGGCTGAGCATTTCCCAGGACGCGCCAATCGAACGACAAGCTCGGCTCCAAAAGAGAACGCCCCGGCCAAAGCCGGGGCGTGCAAACGCTGAATGCTGTAGCCTGCGTTACTTCAGCCTTCCCATGATCTCCTCCAGCACCTGCTTGCCGGGGCGCACGCGCTCCTGCGGCAGGGTCGCCAGAGGCTCATCGACCAGGTTCAGCAGATCCGTAAACGCATCCCGCTTCGTGTCGATGTAGAAGACGCCCGTCAGTACTTCGCCCTTCTCGTGCGCCTCCATCAGCGTCTTCACGGCGTGCGCGCGATCCGTGGGGTCGTAATCCTCGTGCAGCTTCTTGAGGCGCAGGCTCGATCCGTCGTGCATCTTTACGTCCATGGTCGTGCCCGGATCGTACTCCACGTCGATCTCCTGGAAATGCGGCACGAAGCCGATCTCCGAGATGATCTCGTCGTGCTCCTGCATGTACTTGTAGCTGCGCGTCGAGCCTTCGTGGTCGTTAAACGTCACGCACGGCGAGATCACGTCCAGCATCACCGTCCCCTTGTGCGCCATCGCCGCCTTCAGCATCGTCAATAACTGCTTCTTGTCACCCGAGAACGACCGGCCTACAAATGTCGCGCCCAGCTGGATCGCCAGCGAGCAGGTATCGATGGCGGGCAGATCGTTGATGACGCCCGTCTTCAGCTTCGATCCCTGATCGGCCGTCGCCGAGAACTGCCCCTTCGTCAGCCCGTACACGCCGTTGTCTTCGATGATGTAGATCATCGGCAGATTGCGCCGCATCAGGTGCACGAATTGTCCCATGCCGATCGACGCCGTGTCTCCGTCACCGGAGACGCCGATGCCCATCATTGTCTTGTTCGCGAGCAGCGCGCCGGTCGCGACCGACGGCATGCGTCCGTGCACACTATTGAAGCTGTGCGCGCGGGACAGGAAATACGCCGGGCTCTTCGATGAGCAGCCGATGCCGGAGAGCTTCATCACCCGCTCCGGCTGCACGCCCATCTCAAACAGGGCATCGATGATGCGCTCGGAGATGGCGTTGTGGCCGCAGCCCGCACACAACGTCGTCTTGCCGCCGCGATACTCCAACACCGGCAATCCGATGCGGTTCACTTTAGGTCCTGGTGTACTGGTAGCGCTGGCCGCCATTAGATCCCCTCCTGCAGCACAATTTCATCGGTGACGGACCGCGCGTCGATCGGCAGCCCATTGAAGTGGCGCACGCTGCGCAGCTTCAGGGTCTCGCTCGCCGGCAGATCCAGCTTCAGCAGGCTCAGCATCTGCGCATCGCGGTTCTGCTCCACAACATACACGCGCTCATGCGACGCGATGAACTGGTGAATCTCCTTCGCAAACGGATACGCCCGGATGCGCAGATAGTCCGCCTCCAGCCCGTACTCCTTCTTCAGCTGATCGCGGCTCTCCGCCACAGCAAAATCGGACGTACCGTAGGCAATCACGCCCACCTTCGACCTGCCCGTCTGCACGACCAGCGGAGCCGGCACCATCGTCCGCGCCGTGTCGAACTTCCGCGACAGCCGCTCCATCAGGTTCTGGTAGTCTTCCGGACGCTCCGAGTACAGCGCCTTCTCGTTGTGTCCGCTTCCGCGCGTGAAGTATGCCGCCTTCGGATGATCCGTGCCCGGCAGAGTGCGATAGGGAATGCCGTCGCCGTCCACGTCCTTGTAGCGCGCGAACTCGCCGGCCTTCTTCAGATCCTCGGCCGTGAGCACCTTGCCGCGGTTCAGCGGCTTTTCCGGATACTCGAACGGATCGGACATCCAGTTGTTCATGCCCAGATCCAGATCGCTCAGCACGAAGACCGGCGTCTGCAGCCCTTCGGCGAGATCGAAGGCCGCACCCGCAAACTCGAAGCACTCCTTCACGTTGGCCGGCAGCAGGATCGGATGTTTCGTGTCGCCATGCGACAGCACCGCGACCGACAGCAGATCCGCCTGCGAGGTGCGCGTCGGCAGGCCCGTCGAGGGACCTACGCGCTGAATGTCGAAGATCACGCCCGGCAGCTCCGAGAAGTACCCCAGGCCCGCAAACTCCGCCATCAGCGAGATGCCCGGTCCCGATGTCGCCGTCATCGACCGCGCACCCGCCCAGCCTGCACCGAGGACCATGCCGATCGCCGCCAACTCGTCTTCTGCCTGCACAACCGCAAAGTTCGCTTTACCGTCCTGCTCGATGCGGTACTTCTTCAGGTAATCGATCAGCTGCTCGACGACCGACGACGACGGCGTGATCGGATACCATGTCACGACCGTGACCCCCGCAAACATCGCGCCCAGCGCGCACGCCGCGTTGCCGTCGATGATGATCTTGCCTTCGGTCGCATTCATGCGCTGCACGACGAACGGATCCTGCTTCGTCAGCGACTCCTTCGCATAGTTCGCGCCCGCTTCCACCGCACCCCAGTTCAGGTCCGCTGCCTTCTGCTTCTTTGCAAACTGCTTGCGGACTGCGGCCTCGACGGACTTCATGTCCATCTGCAGCAGCTGCGCGGCGACCCCGACGTAGATCATGTTCTTGACCAGCTTGCGCAGCTTGGCTTCGGGGCAAACAGCAGCCGTCAGCTTGTCAAACGGAACGGGATAGCAGGTCACGTCATCGCGATACTGCTTCAGGTTCATCGCCTCTTCGTAGATGGCCACCGAGCCCGGGCGCAGCGACAGGATGTCCTCCCGCGCCGTCTCGGCGTTCATCGCAATCAGGATGTCAATGTCCTTCTTGCGGGCGACGTATCCATATTTGCTGGCGCGAATCGTGTACCAGGTCGGCAGCCCCGCGATGTTCGACGGGAACAGGTTCTTGCCGCTTACCGGCACGCCCATGGCGAAAATGCTGCGCAGCAGGATGCTGTTGGCCGACTGCGAGCCGGACCCGTTCACCGTAGCTACCTGGATGCTGAAGTCGTTAACGACCGGTTTGGAAGGACTTGGGGAGGAGTCAGCCTGCGCAGACGGAGCGCCGGCATTCGTGGTCGCCATGTGGCGGAATTCCCTTCAGATTCGAAGTTTCGAAAGAAAAGTCTGCTCTTTCTGTCTCTCTATTATAGCGACCGCAGGGAGCGAAGGTGCCCAGTCGGTTACTACCGTGCAGATTGTTTCCCGGCCTGTGGGTTCCGAGCAAGAAGAAGGGCCGCCCAGTTTCGAGCGGCCCCGGGTGCCCTGCACCCTACACCCGTGCTTTGTGCTTAATGAAATCCCCCGTATGCAGCTCCGCCCACGCCTGCCGCAGCTGCTCCGGCGTATTCATCACGATCGGACCCTGCCAGGCCACCGGCTCCTCAATCGGCGCGCCGCTCACCAGCAGGAAGCGAATCCCCTCCGGCCCGGCCTGCACCGCGATCTCGTCGCCGCGATCGAAGAGCACCAGCGAGTGATTCTTCGCATCGTAGAGCGGCGTGGCATTGGGATCGGCCCCCGACTCGGTCAGCACCGGCCGCGGCGCCGACGCATCGCGAAACGTTCCCGCCCCGGCAAAGACATAGGCAAACGCATTTCGTGTCGTCTCAACCTTGAAGCGACGCCGCACGTTCGGCGGCACCGAAATATCCAGATAGCTCGGCTCCGCAGCCACGCCGTCCACCGGACCGCGCTTGCCCCAGAACTCGCCGCAGATTACCCGCGCGGTCGTGCCGTCGTCCTCCGTCACCTCAGGGATGGCGCTCGATGGAATGTCCTGATAGCGCGGATCGGTCATCTTCAGCCGCGAGGGCAGATTCGCCCACAGCTGGAAGCCGTGCATGCGGCCGCGCTCGTCGCCCTTCGGCATCTCCTGATGCAGGATGCCGCTGCCGGCGGTCATCCACTGCACGTCGCCGGCGGCCATCTTGCCGCGATTGCCGAGCGAGTCGCCGTGCTCCACGGTGCCCGCCAGCACATACGTGATCGTCTCGATGCCGCGGTGCGGGTGCCACGGAAAGCCCGCCAGATAGTCGCGGGGATTCTCGTTGCGGAAGTCGTCGAAGAGCAGGAACGGATCGAACTCCTTTGTTTTGCCGAAGCCGAAGGCGCGCTCGAGCCGGACGCCGGCGCCCTCCAGCGTTGGGGTGGTGGTCAGGATCTCGCGTACAGGACGGAGAGACATGGAATGCCTTTCAGCCTTCCCTGCATGGATTTTGGGTTGTTGATCAGGGAATCAACGTATCTGATGTACGGCGAGCAGGAAGGATTCAGGGCGCCGGTGCGGCGCCCTGTCTCTTGCCGTCTTACTTCACTGCAGGCGCAGGGACTGGAGGACTCGCTCGAAAGTCGGCCGCAGGTTCGCGAAATCCGGCTCCGGCGCGACAAAGACGAAGTAGCGGAGCCCATCCTTCACCGGTACGCCGACGATCCAGTCGTGCTCGCCGCGGCCGTTATTCGCCTGAGGACTCACGCTTTGGACGCTCTGCACCGTCTGCCCCGCCACCTGCGTTGTGGTCTCCTGCGAGGGCTGCATGCCGGCGTTTTCCTGGGTCAGCTGGTTCAGCAGGGCCGCGAACTCCTGCTCGCGCGAAGTGCCCTCCGGGGGCGTATACAGGTCGGTGAGCACTCCGTACTGGAGGTTCGCCGACTGTCCGTCGGGGGTGGGCGTGATCCCGCCCGGCGGGGCGATCATGCCGGAGTCCGCGTCGCCCAGGATGCGCCAGTTCGACGGCACCTGCATGGTGAAGCCAGTGCCCTTGAAGGTGCTCCAGTCGCGCGGCTGTGAGAGGTCGACGTGCGAGACGGAGGCGGCTGCCTTGTCGTACTCGTTGATCCCGGTGCTGACCGTCTCGTTGGGGCTCCTGCGCTTCCAGACGCCGGAGGCGACTTCCTTGGCGGTATAGGCGTGCATGCCGGAGACGGTCTTGTGGATGCGCTGGAAGTCATTGGTTTGCGTGATGTAGTGGGTCTTGGGCGGGAAGCTGCGGATCTCCTGGTTGATGTACTCGGTGCGGTTGCCGGGGTTGGGGTGGTCGCTGAGGAACTGGGCGCCGCCCTTGCCGTACTTGCCCTCGATGATCTCGAAGAACTGGGGCATCGCCCGGGGGTCGTAGTCGGCGGCATAGAGGATAGCGGCACCCTCCTCATCAGCTTCCTTTTCGGCTCCGCGGGACATGTGGAGGAAGCCGAGGCCGGCACCGAGGCCGATGGTCTCCTGTGCGACGCGGCCCAGCGCGCCGTTGCCGAGGGCGATACCGGCGGCCAGCTGTCCGAGGCCGGCAAGGAGTCCAACGTGCTGTTCCTTCACCATGTTGCAGATCGAGTGCTGCAGCACGACGTGGGACATCTCGTGGGCCATGACTGCGGCCAGCTGGGCTTCAGTGTCGGCGGCCTGAATGGTGCCCAGGTTGACGAAGACCGTGCCGCCGGGCAGGGCGAAGGCATTGATGTCGGCGACGTCGGCGACGTGGAAGTTGAAGGGCCAGTGGTAGCCCGGCGTGTACTGGGCCAGCTTCTCGCCGAGCGACTGGACGTACCGGGTGACTTCGCTCGAGTCGGGCAGAACCGGCATCTGCTTGTAGACCTGCTGTGCGGCCTTGCGTCCGATGGCAACCTGCTGGGCCGGCGGGACTTTGTTGGCGCAGGGCTGGAGCGAGACGGGCAGCTGCTGCTGGGCACGCAGGGCGGCGGGGGCAAAGGCAAAAAGGACGGCGATCAGGAGCCAGCCAGAGAACGATTTCCGTCGCCGGAGCGTGGGTGATTCCGGACTGTTCATCATTAGCTTTGACTGCCGATGGTGGGCGAGGGGTTGAATGATCACCGTGAATTGTACCGAGGATCGGAGACCGGGGGGAAAAAGGGGCTGGTCCGCCAAGTTGCTGATTCGGCTGCGATGGCGGGATGGGATTAACCCGTGTACTAATAGCAGCCTGTTCAATATTTGGACGGAGCGGCTGTGTCACATTCTGACGAATGGCTTTGGTCCGACGACATGCTCTGATGCAGGCGCTGCGGCGCACGCTGCAGTCGATTGAGGAACGGGAGAAGCTCACGCCGGACGATGCCACGCTGGCGGAGCTGAAGCGGTCGATTGTGCAGACGCTGGCGGAGCTGGAAGGCAGGGAGGAAACAGTAGCGGATAGCGGATAGCGCGTGGCGGAGAAAGCGGTGCGGAAAAATCGTCAATGCTGACGAAAGTAACGGGCCTTGAAAGTCGTTTGTTTGCTGTGCCGATTGGCTGCTGGAGCAGCGAAGAAAGTTGACGCTTGAGTTTTGCCAACCTGATATTCTGAACTTATAGGGTAAAGAGAAGGCTCCGCGGGATAGCGGGGCCTTTTCTTATTCGGGCAATTGGTGGCTCCTTTGGAAGGGCTGGCCGAACGCGTCTCCGGGGCGGGAGCGCGGGATGCCGGCCCTTCCCTTTTTGTCCGGAGAGCCCGGCGGATTTGTCCGCGGATTTTTGCAGCAGGGAGAGGCGAGATGGAAGCAGGCGGCGCAGGGAACGAAACGCAGCAGAGCAGTTACCAGGAACCCCTGGAGAGGCGGCGGTGCGAGCACACGCTGATCGGCGGCACGCGGTGCCGGCGCTGGGCGGATCGCGACGAAAAGATGTGTCACGCGCACCGGATGTATGCGCAAACGTGGGGACGCAGCCGCGTGGACGTGCCGCTGCTCGAGGACGACGCGTCGATTCTGTACGTGCTGTCGCAGGCCGCGCAGGCGCTGGCGAAGGGCGCGATGCCTCCGTCGAACGGACTGGCGATTATCGGGGCATGCCGACAGGCCACACGGATCCTGACGCTGCGGGTGGAGCGGGGAAAGCTGGCAGCCAGGCGCGCGGCGGCCGAGCTGCGGGCGCCCGAGGCGCTGCCGAAGGCGGAGACGCGCGAAGAGCCGGAGAAGCGTGACGAGCCGGACACGCGTGAAGCACTGGAGACTCCTGAAGCGGTGGAGACGCGTCAAGTGGCGGAGGCCCGTGAAGAGCCGGAGATACAGGAAGAGCCGGAGATACAGGAAGAGCCGGAGATGGCGATCGAGGTGGCGGCCTGCGAAGACGCGGAGTGCGATGGATCCGAGCAAGACGTGGAGTGCGCCGGGCCCGAAGAAGCGGTGGAGGGCAATCCCTTTGAGGAGGAGTGCGCAGCGGCCCAGGCCAGGGCAGCCGATGAGAAGGCGGAGCGCGAGCGGCGCACCGGGCCCTGGGTGGAGTTACCGCGCTTTCGAAAGCAGGATCTGGAGGAGCAGTGGGAGCGCGGGACGGAGCGTCCTTTTCAGCGGAACGAGAACAATACGCGGAGGAGTCCGGAGGAGATCCAGGCGATTCTGCGATGGCAGCGGGCGCATCCGGAGATCATGAAGGCGCAGGAGCAACACCTGCTGGATGTGTATTTCGGGCGTGCGGAGAGCACTCCGGATGATCCCTGGATGTGGTCCTGAGAAGGCAGCGGGTGAAGTGAGACAGGTATCCGTGCGGGCAGGCGACTGGGCGAGAGCGAGGCATTCCCTTCTGCGTCAGTTCTCGGGTGGCGGCGGCCAGAGTGTGCGATCGATCTCCGGCGAAAGGAAAACCAATTCCCAGCCTCCGGCAGTCTTCCGCGTCTTCACAGACTGACCGGCAAACACGATTTCGTACATGCCATCGGGGAGAAAGGGGGCGTCGTCGGTGATCTGACATCGAGTGAAGAGGCGCCCGGTAGAGGAGCGCTCACGCCAGGCTTGCAGGGTGCAGTGTGCCTCAACACCCATACCACGCAGAACAGCGGGAACACGAGCAACGTTAGCCACAGACTTAGCCTTCAGCAGTTTTTGAAGATTGAAGGCCGAGATGCAGCGCGCTCGGGAAAGGTTGGTCAGAAACGGACAGAACTTTTACCGTTATGCGGTTTCCTGATGCTCCAGCGCGTTCGGTTCTTCCAGTTCGCCATGCAGCCAGAGGCCGTGCATGCGCGTGTTGGGGAAGGTGAAGCCGTCGTCAGTGATGACGGTGTACTCGCCGTCGGGCAGATCGAGGGGGGCATGCAGGATAGTCCACTCGATATACCGGTACGCTCGCATGCCGTGGCGATCCAGGTGGTCCAGAGGCTGTTTCCGCAGCAGCAATTCGCAGGGAGCCTCCCGGCCCATGCCGCGCAGGATGCCGCGCGCGAGGACCATGGAACTCGGCATCTGGATCAGGTTGCTTTTCATCGATGAAGACGGTTACCAACTGGCGATGACTACGATGCTACGCCGTTCGTGCCGGTTGCGCGAGCAAACCACTTAAATGCCGCATTATGTGAGGCTTGCGCGTGGTGTGTACGTTTATGACATTGATTACAAAGCAAATACGGGTTCACCGATTTGGTAGTAGGCAGGAGAACGGCTCTGCTTTAGAATCGCCCCAATCTTTCGGCCAGAAGGATAAACAGATGCCACGAATACCTGATACGGATGTGAGCCTCTTCCGCGAGATTTACGGTTTCATGGGGGACTACTTTACGGAAGAGGAAGTGAACGAGATTGGCGCGATTGCGGACCGGCTGAAGGTGATGATTGAGTCGGCGAAGCAGCGGGAGCAGGAGCACCTGAAGGCGATGGGGTGGGATTAGGCATGCGTGCCAGGAGAAGTTCCGGGAGCGCGACAAGAGTTGTTTCCACCTGGAGTGCTGGCTGGCGTGCAGGCGCTCTGGCTGCGGGGTTCGCGATGCTGCTCTGCGGCGCTGCGGCGGCGGCTGCTCAGGGACTCGGCCAGAAGCAAACAACGACGAGCGGACATGTGGTGACGGTGTACGCGATCTCGTGGCCAACTCCGATCAGCAGCGTGAGCGCCGACGTGGAGGTTTGCGCGGGGCCGAATGCGTCGGCTTACGATTTCGCGTTTCCGTCTTTCTTCCAGCTGCATTTTGCGGACGGCGGCGCGATTGGTTCGTATGGATCGAAGAAGCAGCCCACGTTCGAGAAGACCGCACTGAAACCCAGGCAGTGCGTTCGTGGGTGGCTGGACTTTGCGGTCACGACCGGGCAGAAGCCGACGGTGATTCGCTATCACGAGACGAGCGCCGACAAGAAAATGATTGAGTGGCCGGTGAAGTGAGCGGGCGCTGAGTTTCAGTTGCGCGGCTGACTCATGCGCCTGACGATGGCGTTGAGCTGGGCTTCGACGTCATCGAGCGCGTTCTGGACATCCTGTAGTTTTTGCTGGGCGGTTTGCAGGCTGGCGGAGCGCTCGCGGACCGCGGCGTCGAGACCGGCGGCATTACTCTTCAGGTCGTCGATGCGGTGGGAGAGGCTTTTCGATTCCTGAGGGTCGGTCGTCTGGCCCAGCTGGTCCCTGGCGCGCTCGAGTTCGTCCGCGGTGAATTTCTGCGCGGCTTTCGCTTCGGTCAGCTTTGCCTCGATGTCGGCAACCTGCTGCGTGGCGCGGTTGACGACGCTCTGCTGCATCTGGAGTTCGGTGAGCAGGATCTGGGTGGTTTCGGTGGTTTTCACTTCCTCACGGATCGCCCGAATTTCGCTGAGGATGGACTGCAGCGTCTGCGAGTCGGACGGAGCGGCCTGGGCGGTGCATGGGACAGCGGCTGCGAACGGCAGGATGGCGAGCAGGAGCGGGCGAATCGTCATACGTCCTCCGAGACTGGAGTGTAGACCGAATCGGCTGGGGGTTACTTGTTGAGGAAGCCCTCGAACTGGAGCCAGTCGGCGAACTGCTCGATCCAGTGATCGGAGGGAAGTTTTTGGTGGCGCATGCCGAAGCCGTGGCCGCCTTTTGCGTACATGTGCAGCTCGGCCGATTTGTGAGCGGCGACCCACTTTTCGTAGAGGGCAATGCTTTGCGGAGCCAGTCCGAGCGAGTCGTCGGTAGCGGCGGCGATGAACATGGGCGGCGCGTCGGCGGGCACGGGATCGTCTGCGTGATATCCACCTGGATAAATGGGCGCGACAAAGGCGGGACGGCCTTCGGGGGCGTAGTGGAAGGCGACGGCGGAGGTGACGGCTCCGCCGGCAGAGAAGCCGACGATGCCAACGCGATCGGGGGAGATTCCCCACTGGGCGGCGTGCTGGCGGACCCAGGTGACGGCGGCGAGGCCGTCGGCGAAGGCGAGCGGCTCGGTGGATCTGAGGATCTGGCCGAGCTGCGCCCGGTCGGAGGAGAAGAGCTTCTGGAATTGCTCGGTGGCGTCGCCGTCGGTGTGGGCGACGCGGTATTCGAGAACGAAGGCGGTGACCCCGCGGGCGGCGAGATATTTCGCGACGTCGGTTCCCTCACTGGTGATGGAGAGCGCCATGAATCCGCCGCCG
Source organism: Acidobacteriaceae bacterium (assembly GCA_035689925.1). Classification (GTDB taxonomy): domain Bacteria; phylum Acidobacteriota; class Terriglobia; order Terriglobales; family Acidobacteriaceae; genus Palsa-343. The sequence goes on along the minus strand of DASSKX010000172.1, from coordinate 354 downwards.
GGACAGATGACGATGCCGGTGCCGTTTTTCTTTTCCGGAGCGGGCTGGAAGACGGTGAGGGTGGGGCGGGTGACGTTGGTGACGACTTCGGTGTTCCAGGCTTTGGAGAAGTAGCGCTGCTCGGGGTAGGTGGCGGGGGCGGTGGCGGATCCGGATTCCGGAGCGGGGGCGTTGCCGGGGTAGAGCGGGATGACCTGCTGGGCGGCAGCAGCGGGGATGAGCGAGAGGGCCGCACAGAGCGTGCAGAGGGCGAAGGATTGCATGGCGGCCAAAGTCTATCAGAGGGGCGCGGAGGCGGCGCGGACACCGTCGGTTCGTACGCGGCGAAGAACGAGGTGAGCGAGGTGATATTCC
>DASSKX010000171.1:0-2442 GCA_035689925.1 Acidobacteriaceae bacterium | reverse complement strand
GCCTCCGCGCTGCTCTCCCCGCCTCGTACATGCATTCCTGGCACGGCATGGGCAGCCCCAACACCAATCCCCTCGGTGTGGACTGGTTCGGCCTCACCGCCGGACTCGGCTTTGTCCTCTCCTTCGGCTACTGGTGCACGGACTTCCTCGTCATCCAGACCGCGATGGCCGCGAACTCCGAAGAGTCCGCCCGCCGCGTGCCGCTCATCGCCGCCATCCCCAAGATGTTCTTCCCGTTCCTGGTCATCCTGCCGGGACTCATTGCCATCGCCACGCCCGCCCTCATCAACGGCGCCAAGCCCTCGCCAGTCGCCTCTGCCGCTGCGGTTGGAATGGCTCCCGGAACGCCTGCTGCGGTCGCCGTGTCAGAGCCGAAAGCTCCTGAAAGTCTCAATGCCGGCCGCGGCCTCATCCCCGCGAAGGTCGATCCCGTCTCCGGCAAAGTCATGCTCGACACGCACGGTCAGCCGGTGCTCGACTACGACCTCGCCATTCCGAACATGCTGCTCCACTACTTCCCCACCGGCATCCTCGGACTTGGCCTCACCGCGCTGCTCGCCAGCTTCATGTCCGGCATGGCCGGAAACGTGACGGCCTTCAATACCGTCTGGACATTCGACCTCTACCAGTCCTATATCAACAAGCACGCCAGCGATGCACACTACCTGAAGATGGGCCGCTGGACCACGGTCGTCGGCATATTGATATCGATGGGCACAGCCTACGTCGTCCTTGGCTTCAACAACATCATGGACACGCTGCAGCTCGTCTTCTCCATCGTCAACGCGCCGCTCTTTGCCACCTTCCTGCTCGGCATGTTCTGGAAGCGCACCACGGGCCACGCTGCCTTCACCGGCCTCGCCAGCGGAACCATCGCCGCCATGCTCCATCACGGACTCACGCTGCCGCTCGGCGATCACCCTGGGATTCACGGCGGATGGCTGCACGTCATCCACTACTACCCCAGCGACATGGCTCTGAACTTCTGGCAGGCCATCTTTGCCTTCTCCATCAACTTCGCGCTGACGATCATCATCAGCCTCTTCACCAAACCCCGGCCTGAACCGGAGCTCGTCGGCCTCGTTTACTCGCTCACCCCCAAACCGGTTGAGCATCACATGAGTTGGTACGAGAAGCCCTCGAACATCGCGATCGGACTCATCGTGCTGCTGGTCGCCCTGAACCTGGTCTTCAAATAAGGAGCAACTGCCTTGAGCCTCGATCTGCGCATTCCCATGGGCCTGATGTTCACGATCGTGGGCGCCATCCTGGCCATCTACGGCGCCGTCACCCGCGGCAGCGACCTCTATCAGCGCTCCGCCGGCATGAACATCAACCTCATCTGGGGAGTTGTTATGCTCGTCTTCGGACTCACCATGTTCCTCCTCGGCCGTTACTCCGATACCCACCCCAAAGAGCCCTCGCACGAACCCGCCGAGAATCCGACCGAACGCCCCCGCGTCCCCGGCCACTGACGAATCATTTTTCGCTGCTTCTTTGCAGTGGATGTCGCCCCATCGGCGTAATGAAATCAACCCCGGTCACCTGCCCCTGCCCATCCATGTGGAACGACAGTTCCTGCGGCCCATCCAGCACAAAGAAGTGCGTCGGGGACTCCGCATAGAGCCGCTGCGGCGACGAACCAGCCGGAATCTCCGCCGTCAGGAATCCCTGACCGAGCGCAACCTTGACATACCCATAGGTCCCCACGTACTTCGGCAATGTCGCTGCAGCCAATTCCACCGCCGTCCGCTCCTGCGGCCGAAAATCAGGAAAGTCGTACACGCTCGGAGCGCTCCGCAGAATCTCCTCAGCCAGTGTGCCGCCACCACCCCCGCTCGTCATCACCACGATGCCCGAGCCGTGCAGATACGCGACCATATCATCCTGGAAATACGCTGAACCTTCGTGCCGGATGTACGGGTCGCCCGAGTGGCCGCCCACCTCAATCCCCAATCCCCAGCGGCGCGCCTGCACCATGTGATCGTCCGGCGTCAGCATCGCCCGCACCATTGGTCGATCGAGCACCTTGTGCGACGTGCCCTCATACTCGCGCCGTATCTCGATCAGAAATTTCGCCAGATCCGTCGGCGTCGTCCACAACCCGCCCGCTGCCAGGTTCGGCTCGACAAATTTCTCCGGAGACGTCCCCTTCGTGCCCTCTCCGCCCGCGCACCGACTCGTCGATTCCCGAGCCGTTATCAGCGATCGTGATGCCCACCCCCGGCCGCCCGCCCTGGTGCCGGTCGTCGACACGCAGCCATACATCCGTGGCGCCAGCCTCGATCGCGTTGCTGATCGTGTTGTGAAACACCTGCTGCAGTTCGCCCGCGAAGCCGCTACCTGCCGATCCGTCCGATACCGCCGGTGCACGCGCAGATGCGCATGGCGGAAGGCGTGCACATCCACGGTCATGTTCAGCAGTTCCCGCACATCCACCCG
>DASSKX010000170.1:0-5916 GCA_035689925.1 Acidobacteriaceae bacterium | reverse complement strand
TCACCTCTGAAGAAATCTCCAGGTTTCGCAGGCTGCCCTGGAAGAAGGGCTCGTCCGTGAGGACGGACAGCGCTGCCGCGCCCGCGGATTCCAGTTCGCGGGCCAGCACGGCGGGATCAAATTCTGCTCGGATCAGCCCCTTCGATGGGGAAGCTTTCTTCAACTCGGCAATGATGGCTGGACCGGAGGCGGCCGCCCGGCGCAGCCCGGCGGCAAAGCCCCGCGGCGTGTGCGCCGAGGCGCGGCGCTCCAGTTCAGGGACGGGAACGCTGGCCTTGCGCCGCTCGAGGTCGGCGCGGGTCTGGGCAAGAATGCGGTCGAGATGCAGAATGGCGGGTTCTCCGGGGTGTCGTCAGCTTCAGTATAAAAGCCCTGACATTTGTCATTCCGCTTTGCTGACATTCGGCACTGCCGCCGCAGCGCGGCGCGCGGGATGCTGGTTCTGTCAGGAGGCGTTATGAATAGCCAGGTCCCGAATCCGTGCTCCGGCCATCAGGTTCCCCCGCCGGCGCAGCCGTACTACTACCGCTCCGACTCCGCGTTCATCACCGGACTGGGCGTGGTCCTGCTTGTCTTCGGAGCCGCTATCACGCATAACCATACGGTCCCGCTCATCGGCCTGGGACTGATCGTACTCGCCCACTGGTTCGACTAGACGGGGATAAGGCTATTCCAAAAAATGGGGCCAATCGGCCAAGTCGCTGAATTATCAGGCGTTGGGTACGTGGATTAACCAGCTCTTCATCATCTGATCGGTTAATGGGTTTCTGGTTAACACATTCAGGCCCGCATCAGCGGATCGATGAACCCACTCAGGCCCCGATGTGCCCCAGTCCGATCCCGATGAGGTAGGTGGCGATGCCTTCCACCGCGCCAACGACGGTCATCTCCAGCCCGCTGGCCCACCAGCTGCGAACCGTGATCAGGGACTTGGCGGCGCCGACCGCAAAGTGCGCGATGAGCGAGATGATCGCCGACGCGATGACAGCCGGGTATCCGCTCATGAAGAAGAACGGGATGATGGGGATGAAGGCACCGACCGCCGTCGAAAGCGCGCCCGACCAGGCAGAAACCAGCGGCTGGCTCAGGCCTTCTTCGCTCATATTGAGCCGTTCGGAGCTGAGAGCCCGGGTGAACTGCTCCTTGTCCTCGGCCAGATGCTCCACGACGTGGTCCGCATCGTCCCGCGGGATTCCCTTCACCTGGTAGTACAGCGAGAGCAGCTCGCGGGCTTCCGGCTCATTCATCTCGATGGCCTCGCGCTCGCGCGTGACCTCGGCCTCGTAGATCTCTCGTTCGCTTTTCGCTGCGAGATAGGCCCCCGAGCCCATCGAGAGGGCGCTGGCAATCATTCCCGCCAGGCCCGAGAGCAGCACCCACTTGGCGTTGCCCAGGGTAGCGCCAGAGACGCCCGAGACAATCCCAAAGATCGCGCCCAGGCCGTCGTTGACTCCGTAGATCGCGTCGCCGATCCAGCCGGCGGTCTGGCGCCCGCTGCGGTTCCGGCGCGTGAGCAACTCTTCGAGTTCCTGCCGCGCTACCTGTGGGTTGGCCGGCTGCTTCGGATAGCGATGCCGAATCAGTTCGCTCAGCTCGCGGTAGTGCTCCTGCTCGTCGGCGATCACCTGATTCAGGATCGCGATGCTCGGCTCGTCTCCCAAATTCTTTAGCTGCTGGCCATAGCGGGCGATGTCGCGGCTCTCGTCGATTTCCAGCCGCCGCAGCGCCATCTGCGGACCGCCCAGCCGGTTCACGAGGGTGTCGGCATCGCCCGTGGGCTTGCCCTCGTAGCGAGGAATCTCCGCGCCAAGCTCACGGATGCGCTTCGCCCAGAGCGCCGCGTGGTGAGCCTCCGCCTCGGCCATGTGCCGCAGCGTCTTTTTGCGCACCGGATCGTCGTCGCGATCGGAGAGGGTGTTGTAGGTGTGGAAGCCGCGCATCTCCGCCTGCCAGTTCTCATAGAGAGCTTCCAGCACCTTTTGTTCTTTTTGCGACGCAGTCTGCGCCATCCGCAGCTAGCCTCCAATTTGATAGCTGAGCGCGAAGCGCCCGATCTGAATGCCCGTTCGCTCGGCGGGCGGCCAGATCCGGAACGACTCGACGCGGGTGGAGCCCTGGATCAGCTTCGCCGTCAGGGTCCCTACAGGTTTACCCGTCGAAGCCTCGTAGAAATGCACGAGCAATCCATTATCGCCGTGCTCATAGCCAATCACATATTCGCCGGCCGGCAAATGCACGGAGTCCCCCAGCCGGAGCGGCACCTGGGTGAGAAAGAAATGCGAGTACTTCCCCTCCGCCGAATATCCGGCGGTGATGAGCACAACGCCGGCAATGTATTTGCCCTTGCCATTGGTGATGCCGGACGCTGACCGCATTTCTGTCTCGATGCGCTCGGTCACCACCGGAGCGCGCGCCGGAATAACCGACTTCAGTTCGGCGTCGCTCGCCTGCCGCCACTCGCTGCGCGGTTGCGCGATGGCAATCGACATCAGCGCAACAAGCGCAGTAACCGCAGCTATAGTTCTTCCCAGTTTCAATCGAGCCTCCATGCGCTGAGCCGCTGCCCTGTTCGCTGTTCCCTGTTCGCTGTTCTCAGTCGAGGTGCACAATGCCCCGCTGCAGCGCCGTGGTCGCTGCCTGGGTCCGATCTTCGACGCCGAGTTTGCTGAGCAGACTGTTGACATGCGTTTTGACGGTGGCCTCAGAGATAAACAACGCGCTTCCGATGTCCTTGTTGCTCTTGCCGGCCACAATGAGCTTCAAAACCTCAAGTTCACGGCCGGTCAGGGTGGCTCCGCCCATGCGCTCAGCCAGCTTTTCCGCCACACGGGGAGGAATCCGCGTTTTGCCTGCGTGGACCGTTCGGATGGCATCGGAAAGTTCGTTCAGGTCCATGCCCTTGAGCAGATAGCCTTTGGCTCCCGCCTGCAGCGCGCGATAAATGTCCTCGTCGCCGTCGAACGTCGTGAGCACCACAATGCGGGCGCCGGGCGAAACCTCGCGGATTTTCGTAATCGCGTCCACGCCATTCATCTTTGGCAGGCGCAAATCCATCAGCGTTACATCGGGACGGTGTTTCTTAAACAGTTCCACGGCCTGCTCGCCGTCGGCAGCCTCGGCCTGCACGTGAAAGCCGGGCACTGTTTTCAGCAGCGCTACCAGGCCCTGCCGGACAATGTGGTGGTCATCGACGATGAGGATCTTAATTGTATCCGCCATAGTTACTTTCTTTTCCCCGCTTCTCGTGTCAGCTCCAGGTCCAGCCGGACTGACGTGCCTTCGCCTTCCTGGCTTTCGACCGTTAGATCCCCGTCGATGGACCGGGCACGCTCGCGCATGCCGGTGAGCCCGTAATGGCCGCTTGTGCCGTCGGCAGGCGTGCCGGAGAAGCCCCGGCCATCGTCACGCACCTCCATGGCAAAGCGGTCTTCTTCAAAGGTGAGCCGCAGGAGGATGTTCTTCGGATTCCCATGGCGCACCGCGTTGACGACCGCCTCCCGTCCGATGCGCAACACCTCGCGCTCCACGTCGGCGTCGAGCGGATGATACATCCCGCTCACCTGGATCTGAGCCTTCACCGGCAATCCGGCGCGCGCGATCACTTCTTCGGACATCTTCAGCAGCCGTGAGGCCAGGTCCTCGTGCTCAGGCGTCTGCGACCGCAGTTCCCAAATGGAGAGCCGGGCGTCTTCGATGCTGCTTTTGACCAGGGCTCGCGTCTGGTCCAGTTGTGCCTTCGCGGCGGCGACGGAGGTCTGCATGAGCCGCGCGACCAGTTCCAGCTGGACGGACACTGCGACGAACCCCTGGGCCAGCGTATCGTGAATCTCCCGTGCAATGCGGGTGCGCTCGGCGAGAACCGCCTCGTATTGCCGCTCCACGCCGGCCAGTCTGCGGCGCCAGGCCGCGTAGCCCGCGCCGATGAGCGCGAGAGCCAGCAGCAGCCGGAACCACAGCGTCTGCCACAGGTGCGGCTGCACGGTGAGCTGCGCGGTGGCCGGTCCGTCGCTCCAGACGCCGTCATTGTTGCGCGCCATCACGCGGAAGGTGTAGCGGCCGTGGGGGAGATTGGTGTAGTACGCGACGCGGCGCGTGCCGGCGTCCACCCAGTCCTTGTCGAATCCTTCCAGTTGATAACGGTACTGGACCTTCTGCGGAGCAGCGAAGCTCAGGCCGGCATAGTCGAACTCATAGTGGCTGTGTCCTGGCGGGATCTTCAGCCCGCTGATGCCGCTCTGCGCGACATCATCAACCTCGATGCCCTCAATGGCAACGCGCGGGGGCACATGATTCATGGGCATGTGCGCCGGATCGACGCGGGCAATCCCTTTGAGCGTGGCGAACCACAGCTCTCCGTTTTTCAGAGCGATCGCTTCCGGATGGCCTCCGCTGGAGCACTCGCTGATTCGCATGCCGTCGGCGACGCCAAAACGCATGACGTCGGGCACGGCTTTCGGATCGGCGCGGCCGTCGGCGAGCCGGTTCAAAGTGTCGCGGCTTACCCGATAGATGCCGCTGTTGGAGCTGATCCAGAAATATCCCGCGCCGTCATCAAGAATGCCGATCACGCGCGAGGGCAGGCCCGCCGCCCGGATCGGCACGATCTTGCCGGCGCGGAGGCGGTTCAGGCCGCTGTCGTTGGTCCCGATCCACAGCGTACGGTCGCTGTCCTCGTGCAAGGCGGTCACCACGTTGCTCGAGAGGCCCTGCTTCACGGTGAAGTTGGTGAACTGGCCATTCTGGAAATGGCTCAGGCCGCCGAGCGTTCCGATCCAGAGTGTCCCGTCGGCGTCTTCGGCCATCGCGCCGACCAGATCGTTCGCCAGCCCGTCGTAGGCGGCCCAGGTGGTGAAGGTCCCGTTCTGCAATCGCGAGAGGCCATGCCGCGTGCCGATCCACAGAACGCCGTCACGAGCGACGTGGAGGGATCGCACAAAGTCATCTGCGAGTCCATCGGCGGTGGTAAAGGTACGGAGCACCTGCCCGTTGCGAATCAGGCTTAACCCATCGGGGGTGCCGGCCCAGACATCGCCATTCGGAGCGGTGGCCACGGCGAAGACCACGTTGCTTGCGAGCCGCTGCGCCGCGGTCAGTGCGTGAAACTTCCCTGCCTGGTCGATGTTCAGGCCACCGCCTTTGGTGCCGGCGAAGATGTCGCCAGCGGTGTTTTGCGCCAGGGCGAGGACATACTCCTCGGTGAGACCGTCCCGTGCCGTCAGGGTGGAGAATTTCCGATCGCGCAGAACGGCCAAACCGCCGGATTCGGTGCCCAGCCAAAGGTCGCCTTCGCGGTCCTCCGCCGCCGAGAGATAGGTTTCGCCGCTGCGGAGCAAGTCCGTCGCACCCGAGGGCGCAACGCGCATCAGGCCCTGGGCGGTACCGACCCAGAGCATCCCCTGCGGGTCGGAGTAGAGAAACGTCACGCGTCCGGTCTTCACTGCGGCCTGCAACTTGCCGCCGCGGATCGCGAAGAGCCCGGCATCGGTCCCCGCCCATACGGTGCCGGCTGCGTCAGCGAGCAGCGCGTTGACGGCCGGGTGTCCGGGAATCGGCACGTCGGCGCACGCCTGCGGCGAACACTGCTCCAGCGCGGAGCCCGAGCCGGCCCGCAGCGCCGCCCACACGGTGCCGCGTGCGTCGGCGGCCAATGCTGTGACGTCACCCGCAGCACCCAGCGAGACGAAGTTCTTGTCGGCTCCGGACCGCATGAGGCCTTCCGCGGTGCCAATCCAGAGGGAGCCATCCGGCGTGCTGATCATGGTGGAGTTTTCGGTCGGTTCGGCGTTCAGCCGGATGCGCTGCCCGTGTCCGGCTTCAACACGGAACAGACCGGCCGCCGTGAGTGCCCACACCGCGCCACCGCCCTCGAAAGTTCGCCAGACCTGGGTTGAAGGGATGCCTTCGTGAGCCCCCAGG
>DASSKX010000169.1:0-2961 GCA_035689925.1 Acidobacteriaceae bacterium | reverse complement strand
CTGATTGCGCGCGTGGCGGCCGAGGTTGTTGCTGTCGATGCTGTCGCCGTCCCCTTCGAGTCCGTAGAAGAGGTTCGCTGCTTTGGCGATCGGCTGGCGGCGGCGCACGACCGCCTCCCAGCTGTGGTCGATATGGTTGTTGGCGTAAAACGCGGGGTCGTTGCGCAGCAGGACGAAGTTGTCGGCGTGACGGCGATAGCCGAAGGCAGCCTCCGTGTTCGCGCCGAATTGCTGGCGGCCCGACGCGAACCAGCCTTTCGTGCGTTCCCATGCGTTGAACGGTCCGTAGAAGCCGTCGGCTCCATAGGCGCGATCGCTGCCGGCGAGCAGGACGTCGGACTCACCCAGACCCGTGTGCCAGCGCGTTTCGGAGCTGACGGATTCGTTGCGGTAGTCGCGGTCGGGGAGGAATCCGGTGGAGAAATTCCGCGTCGCGGTGAACTGCTCGGTCCAGCGCGGGCGGGCTAGTCCGGCGAGGACCGACTGCTCGTTCTCGCCGAAGCTGCCGACTCCGCTGCGCAGGCGCAGACTCGTGCTCGTCGGGACAGCCGTGAGGAAGTCCACGACCCCACCGAGCGCGTCGGAGCCGTAGAGCGTGGATCCGGCGCCGTGGAGGACTTCAATGTTGCTCATCGCTTCGAGCGGGACGGGCAGATCGAGATTCAGATGGCCGGTCTCCGGGTCGTCGATGCGCAATCCGTTCAGCAGGACCAGCGTCTGCTCGAACGAGGAGCCGCGGATGGAGATATCCGCCTGGGCTCCGCCGGCGCCGCGCTGCTCGACGAGGGTGGAGGAATCGGTGCGGAGATAGTCTTCCGGCGTTTCGAAGGCGAGGGGATGCTGCTGCGTGTCGAGGACCACGGAGGAGCGAGGCGACTCGCCCAGCGTGACCGGTTCGGGCACGCCGACCACCACGACGGTGGACTGCACCTGGGGAACCGCCGGCTGGGTTTGCTGCGGCCACGCCGAATTGGCCAGCAGAACGACGAGCGGGAGAGGGACGCGCAATCTCAAGCCATACCAGGGTAACAGGGCCGCCGAGTAGACCCTTCGCGGCGTTCTGGAGTGTGAGAAATGTCACAGCCGCCGAAGAAGGCGGTGGGAGACATTACCTTTGTACTGGAAATTCACAGCATCGGACTTTTGAATTACGACCAAAGTTGTCGTATATTCGATTTGAAGATTACAGCTGGTTCATGTTCGCTGGTTCGACAGGGATTTTGAGCTGAAACGAAGCCCCCGCGTGGTCTCCTGGCAGAGGGCGCGAGGGCCGAACAACCGATGCCCGAGGGCCGCGGATGCCCCTCCACTCTAACGCATTCCCCAGGATTCCGCGGTTCTCCAACTGACAGGCACGTCCCAAGTGGCGGCGCAGCACTGGGCTGCACGTATACGGAGTGGTGTGCAAGGAGATCGTGGTGAAGATTGGTTTGCGAGCGGTTCTGATAATGAGCGCCGCATGGATCGTGTTCTGCGTGGCTCATCCAGCGCAGGCGCAGGAACCGCCTTATTTCGTTACCTACTCGCATGCCATGGAAGAGCCTGGCAATCTCGAGATGGAGTTCAAAGGCAGCCAGGCATCGCCGAGCGGCGCGCATGCATTTGGCGGCGGGACTGTGGAGTACGAGTATGGCGCCAAGGCGTGGTGGACCACGGAACTGTATCTGGACGGGCAGAAGACGGCCCATGACAGCGCGATCTTCACCGGCTTTCGCTGGGAGAACCGCTTCCGGCCGCTCATGGAGGAGCATCGGGTGAACCCGGTCCTGTACGTCGAATATGAAGACGTGAACGCGGCAGACCGGAGTCTGCTCGAGGTGGTCGGCAACGATGGCGTTGAGGACGTAAAGGATTCGAACGCGGAGGGGCGCAGCGAAGTAGAGCGCGAGATGGAGCTGAAGCTGATCCTCTCGAGCAACGCGCGAGGCTGGAACTTCAGCGAGAACTTCATCAGCGAGAAAAACATGATGGGTTCGGAGCCGTGGGAGTTCGGGTATGCGCTGGGAGCGAGCCGCCCGCTGACGCTGCGGGCCGGGGCGCGGGAATGCGTGCTGTGCCGGGAGCGGTTTGCGGCGGGCGCGGAATTGTATGGCGGACTGGGAACGACGGACAGTGTCGGGCTGAGGGACACATCGCACTACCTCGCACCCGTGGTGGCGTATGAGACTCCGCGGGGGCCGAGGATCACCTTTTCGCCGGGCTTCGGACTGAACAACAACAGCATCGGCGTGCTCTACCGGGTGGGCGTGAGCTACGAGTTTCAGCAGTTCTTCAGCCGGTTTCATCACGGGCAGGTGAGGTAGCCATGCGGCGTATTTGGATAGCAACGGCGATACTCGGTCTGGCGGCCGTGGTGTGCGGCGCCGAGGTCAATCAGGATTGGCTGAAGCGGGTTCCGGCGGCGGAGCGGGAGCGGGTAAACCCATATCGCGGGAGCCAGCGAGACGTTGCGGCGGGTGGGCGGCTCTATGAGGACTATTGCGCGCGGTGCCACGGGGCGGATCTCCAGGGCACGCGGGGCAAGCCGAGCTTGCGCAGCGACGTCGTGCAGAATGCGACCGACGGCGAGTTGTTCTGGCTCCTGAAGAACGGCGATCTGCGCCACGGGATGCCGTCGTGGAGCAGCTTGCCGGAGGCGGAGCGCTGGCAGATTCTGGCCTACGTGCGGAGCGCCCATCAGCAGACCGCGGATGCGCGGCCGAAGCGCTAAGGGCAGCTCAAAAGTCACGGTGCGGGCTGGTGCGGGCTGGCGCTGCCGGGACCGCCTGTGGTCTGTAGCGCCGGAATCCGCTCCTCGACCGAGGGCAGTGGCGGGAACGGTGCATGGGGCTCCGTCTGGTACCAGTAGGCAACGGAGTAGTAGTTGTCGGAGCGGACGTTGGCATGCCCGTGCTCGATGCCTGCTTTGAACGACTGGGTGAACGGGATCGGCGAATCGAGGTGGAAGCGATACACGCTCGA
>DASSKX010000168.1:0-2376 GCA_035689925.1 Acidobacteriaceae bacterium | reverse complement strand
GGCCGCTGCCCGCACAGCTGGCTCAACCACTGGTGCAGCCGCACCGAGTGGTTCTGGTCCAAACGCCACGGCTACAGTGGATCAGCTGGCAGGTCAGCCGACGACGCAGCAAACCGACCTTTCTGGCGGAGCCGCAAACATGACGGCACGCCAGACGCCACTGACGGCCGCGCAGCGCACCGGAACCGGAGCCCTTGCTTCTGAGCAGCAGGAAATGGTCGCTGGGTCCGAATCAGCCGCTCACACCCGAGTGGGCCCGATTGCCCCGGAGATCGACTGGAACTACGCAGTGATTGAGCGGCAGGATCAGGAGCAACTGAAAACGGTCCTGATCCCCTTTGACCTGGGCCGGCTGGTGCTGCAACACGATGCCACGCAGGACCTTCCGCTGGAGGCGGGCGATGTGGTCACCGTCTTTTCGCAGGCGGATATCCACGTGCCGATTGAGCAGCAGACGAAGTTCGTTCGTCTGGACGGCGAATTCGTCCGTGCCGGCGTGTACACGGTTCGGCCGGGCGAGACACTGCGTGATCTGGTAAGCCGCGCCGGCGGCTTCACCAAGAACGCGTATTTGTATGGGTCGGAGTTCACGCGCGAGTCGACGCGCGTGCTGCAACAGAGCCGCCTCGATGAGTACGTGCAGACGCTGCAGTTGCGGATGCAACGCGGCACTCTGAACCTGGCTTCGTCGGCCGTGAGTTCGGCACAGGACCTGGCGAGCAGCGCGGCTGCCCAGTCCGGCGAGCAGGCGCTGCTCGCGCAGCTTCGCCAGATGCGGGCCACTGGCCGCATTGTGCTGGAAATGAGGCCTGGAAGCAGCGGGATCGATGCCCTGCCCAACATTACGCTCGAAAACGGGGATCGCTTCATCGTCCCGCCGATTCCGGTGAGCGTGAACGTGGTCGGCGCGGTTTACGACCAGAACTCCTTTATCTACCGGGCTTCCCGGCGGGCCGGAGACTACCTGCACCTGGCCGGAGGACCGAACCGGGATGCGGATCGGAAGGCTGTCTTCATCATCCGGGCGGACGGCTCGGTGGTCAGTCGGAGCGCTGCCAACGGCTTGTGGGGGAATCAGTTCGACTCTTTGCGGATCAATCCCGGAGATACCATCGTGGTTCCGGAGAAGGGCTTCAAGCCGTCCGCAATCCGTGGCGTCCTGGACTGGTCGACGCTGTTTTCGCAGTTTGCGCTGGGGGCGGCCGCCGTCAAGGCGGTTTACTAAAGTCGCAGGGGTTTGCGTCTGACCTGTAAGATACGGTTAGCGCGGCCCGGAGCTTCATGGCAACAGACACGCAGTACAACCTGAGAGAATCCACCGTCCCGGCGGCTCGCCGGGAGAACGAGATTTCGCTCCTGGACCTGGCCGTTGTTTTGGCAGAACGCAAGCGAACCCTCCTCTGGATCACTGCGGGCTTTGCCGTCGTGTCGCTTGTGGTCGCATTGCTGCTTCCGAAGCAGTACACGGCCACGGTGGTGGTGATGCCGCCACAGCAAAACACATCGATGGCCGCTCTGCTGACCAGCCAGCTCTCGACTTTAGGACCTATGGCCTCGCTGGCGGGTGGGAGCCTGGGTCTGAAAAACCCGAACGACATGTACGTGGCCATGATGAAGAGCCGCACGGTCGAGGATGCGATGGTGCAGCAGTTCGGGCTGATGAAGGAGTACCACGAGAAGCTGCTCTCCCAGGCAAGAAAGGATTTCGAGAAGCACTCCGACGTGGACGCCGCCGGCAAAGACAACCTGATTCGCATTTCTGTCGAGGACCGGGATCCGGCGAAGGCGAGAGACATGGCCAACGGCTACGTTGCCGCATATCGGCGCTTATCGCAGAACCTGGCCATCACAGAAGCGGCGCAACGACGGCTCTTTTTTGAACAGCAGTTGCAGGAGTCCAAAGACAAGCTTGCGGATGCGGAAGAGGCTCTGAAGAAGACGCAGCAGCAAACGGGTTTGATCCAGCTCGACAGCCAGGCGCGCGCGCTCATCGAGTCGGCGGCAAGCCTGCGGGCGCAGATTGCCGTGAAGGAAATGGAAATCCAGGGGATGAGCACGTACGCCGCGGGCCAAAATGCGGCGCTGGTGCAGGCGCAGGAGCAACTCAATTCATTGCGGGCGCAACTGGCGAAGCTCGGCGGCAATGAAGAGAACGTCAACTCGCTGATCGTTCCCAAAGGGAAGGTACCTCAGGCGGGCCTGGAATACGTTCGCAAGCTGCGCGACGTGAAGTACTACGAGACGATCTTTGAGATTCTGGCGCGGCAATTCGAGCTGGCCAAACTGGATGAGGCCAAAGAAGGATCTCTGATCCAGGTGGTCGATCCAGCGATTCTTCCCGACCACAAGTCGTCTCCAAAACGGGCACTGATTGTA
>DASSKX010000167.1:0-3628 GCA_035689925.1 Acidobacteriaceae bacterium | reverse complement strand
GGTCGAGGTCTGGCGGGAGCGCGGAGGAGACGGGCGTGAAGAAGCGGGTGTAGACGGGGTCGGGGTCGGGACAGCCGATGAGTTGAATGTCTACGATGTGGTGCGCGGGCACCATGCGGGTGTAGCTGGGATGGAACTGCGAGTCGAGGCCTTCGGCGCGGAGCCAGTTGTAGATGGTGTCGATGCGCGAGGCGACGATGAGCGCGGGGCCTTCGGCTCGCTTGGCGAGGAAGTAGCGCATGGGGCGGTCGAGGGAGCGGGCCATTTTGACGGTTTTGCCGGCGCGGGCGATGAGGGCGAACGATCCGTGGATGTGGCCGACGGCATCGGCGGGCCCTTCGAGCAGGATGCGACGGGCGTCGTCGAGGGAGAGGTTGTCGATCTGGTTGGCGGCGGGATCGGTGAGGTCGACGACGCGCTCGATGTATTCGTGATGGTGGTCCACGGTAGTGATTCCCTCAGGATGACAGCGGTTAGTTTACGACGTTCGGCGGAGGCGAGGGGTGCAGCGCGGTCCATATAATGGACCGCGAATCATGGCTGCCCGAAAAGTCTCCGCTGCCCTTTTGTTTGCCGCTCTTGTTGTCGCCGCTGCGACCTTCACGCTGCGCGCGGCGCTGCCCACTGCGGCGACGCATTCTCCCGCGCAGGCGGCGCGGCTGAACGCGATTGGCATCGCGCTGATGAATCAGCAGCTGACGGAGAAGTCGGCGGCGAAGCTGGCGGAGGCGCATGCGGCCGATCCGTCGTCGCCGATCCCGGTGATCAATCGCGGGATTGCGCTGCTGTATCTGCAGAAGCTGCCGGAGGCGCATCGCGAACTCGAGCAGGCGACGAAGATGGCGGCGAACGATCCGCGCAGCTGGTACAACCTGGGGCTGGTGGAGATGGACGAGGCCAACCAGAAGGCGGCGATCGAGGACATGCGCCACGTGCTGAGCCTCGACGCCAGCGACGCCGATGCGCATTATTTCGTGGGGTCGCTGGACATGAGCCTGGGGAATTTTCCGGAGGCCATCACGGAGTTCGAGGCGGCGCTGAAGCTGAATCCGAAGCACTGCTCGGCGCAGTTCGGGCTGGCGCGGGCACTGCAGCGGACGGGGAAGACTCAGGAGGCGCATGAGCATCTGGCGGTCTTTCAGCACCTGACGCAGGCGAAGATCTCCGCGCCGCTGAGCGTCGGGTACGGGGAGCGCGGGCGCTACTCGACGATGGAGGAGATTCGGCTGCCCGCGGAGCCGGTGGGCGCTATGGTTCCGGTGCGGTTTGAGGCCAAGCCGCTGCCGGTTCCTCCACAGGGTCAGGGCGGCGCTGGGCTGGGCGAAGGCGCGTGCATTATCGATATTTTCGGGGCGGGCCATCAGGATCTGGTGACGATGGACTCGGGCGATCATGCGATCCGCGTGTATCGGAATGTTGGCAGTGGCTCGTTCGATCTGGTGCCGCCGGGCGACACGGGTCTGGATGCCAAGGGCGAGGGCATCGGGTGCGCGGTGGGGGACTTCGATAACGACGGTCAGCCGGATCTGGCGGTTTCGCTGAAGCACCAGGTGATCTTGTTTCGCAACCTGGGCGGCGGGAAGTTTGCGGATGTGACGGCGAAGGCCGGGATCCAGCAGCTGAGCTGGCCGCGCGGGCTCACGTTCGTGGATTTCGATCACGACGGCGATCTGGATTTGCTGGTGACGGGCACGGGCGGGCAGGGGAAGTCCAGCGTGCTGTGGCGGAACAACGGGAATTCCACCTTCACGGAATGGACGGGGCAGACGGGGCTGGGCGGATCGGGCACGACGATGCAGGCCGTGCTGTCGGACGTGAACAACGACCGCGCGGTGGATCTGGTGGTGAGCAACGACCAGGGTGCGCCGATGGTGTACCTGAACCAGCGCGAGGGCGCTTTCAAGGCGGTGAAGCTGTACGACGAGGGCTTGCCGCAGACGCGGGGCGTGGCCATCTTCGACTTCGACAAGGATGGGTGGATGGATGTGGCCGTCACGCATGCGACGGCACCTTTGTCGGGCGGGCCGGGACTGACGCTCTGGCGGAATGTGGAAGGGAAGCGCTTTGAGCGGGTGGGGCTGCCGCTGCCGAAGGGCGTGACCGGTGCGTACGGCGTGACGCCGATCGATATCGACAACGACGGCTGGGTGGATCTGGCGGCGGTGCTGCAGGTGGGCCCGCGCACGGAGGTTCACATCTTCCGCAACGAGGGCCCGAAGGGCTTTGAAGATGTGAGCGCTGCGGTCGGTCTGGATAAGGTCACGCTGACGGGCGCGGGGTCGCTGATCGCGGCGGATGTGGACGGCGATGGAGCGGCGGATCTGATCGTGACGCGGGAGGCGAATCCTCCAGAGGTGCTGCGGAACGTCGGCGGCAACAAGAACCGCTCGCTGAAGCTGCAGCTGGCGGGACTCGCGGATAACAAGACAGCGATTGGGACGAAGGTTGAGGTGCTGGCCAACGGGCAATGGCAGAAGTTTGAGGTGCAGGGCGGGTCGGGGTATCTGAGCCAGGGATCGACGGAGATTCTGGCGGGGATCGGACAGGCGCAGAACGCAGATGTGGTGCGGCTGCTGTGGCCGACGGGCGTGCCGCAGGATGAGATCGACATCGATCCGGCGAAGGTTCACGGCGAGCTGGCGCTGAAGGAGCTGGATCGGCGCGGCAGCTCGTGTCCGACGCTGTTTGCGTGGGATGGGAAGCAGTACCGGTTCATCAGCGATGTGATTGGCGCGGCGGTAGTGGGGCACTGGGTTTCGCCGACCGCGACGAACGAGAACGATCCCGATGAGTGGATCAAGGTGGACGGCGACAAGCTGCAGCCGCGCAATGGTCTGCTGAGCCTGCGCTTCGGCGAGCCGATGGAGGAGGTCAACTACATCGATCAGCTGCGGCTGGTTGCGGTGGATCATCCGGCGGGCGTGGCGGTGTATCCCGATGAGCGCTTCCTGAGCGAGCGGCCGTTTGCCTCGGGGGGGACGGTGGCCGTGTCGGCTCCGCGCGCGGTGGCGGGTGCGTGGGATGACCAGGGGCGCGATGTGAGCGCGGTGCTGGCGGCGACGGATCATCGCTACGTGCGGGACTTTACGAATCTGAGCTATGCCGGATTTGCGAACATGCACGCGCTGACGCTGGATCTGGGCGCGTGGTCGGCGGAGCATCCGCTGCGGCTGCTGCTCGACGGCTACATCGAGTACTTCAGCGCGACTTCGATGTATGCGGCGTGGCAGGCGGGGCTGCATCCGATTCCGCCGCGGGTCGATGCGCAGATGCCGGACGGCTCGTGGAAGCGCGTGATCGGCGATATGGGATTTCCGGCCGGGTTGCCGCGGACGATTGTCGTGGACCTGACGGGCAAGCTGCCGGCGGGGACGCGGAAGATTCGGATTACGACGAATCTGCAGATCTACTGGGATCGGGCGCAGGTGGACAACGGGCCGGATGTGCGCCGATCGGTGCGGCAGACGGAGGTGCCGCTGGCGATGGCGCATCTGGCGTTCCGCGGCTATCCGAAGCAGGTGGAGGGGAAGACGCCGGGCGATCTGACGTACGACTACAACCAGATCTCGGCGACGGGGCCGTTCCTGTGGGCACGCGGTGTCTACACGCGCTATGGTGAGGTCACGCC
>DASSKX010000166.1:0-4173 GCA_035689925.1 Acidobacteriaceae bacterium | reverse complement strand
GCTGGACTACTCTTTCCACGAGCTCTTCGGACTCGATGAGCGCCTGTCGGCCGCAACCGCCGACCTCTACTTCGATCTCATCTCCGAACGGCTGCGCACGCCGGAATTTCTGCCGCGCGCCTTGTACGAGCGGTTCAATGTTGAGGTGCTGGCCACCACCGACTCGCCCCTCGACTCGCTCGAATATCACCAGGCCATTCGCGATTCCGGCTGGAAGGCCCGCATCGTTCCGACCTTCCGTCCCGATTCGGTCGTCGATCCCAGCTTCAACGCATTTGCCGAGAACGTCGCGAAACTGGGTGAGATCACGGGCGAAAACACCAGCGTCTGGGGTGGATACCTCGCGGCGCTTGCGAATGCGCGGCAGCGCTTCAAGTCCCTCGGCTGCACGGCCACCGATCACGGCCACCCCACGGCGCAGACGGCCCATCTGGATCGCGCGCAGGCATCGCATCTGTTCGAAGCCGTGCTCAGCGGCCGCGCCGATGCCGCCCAGCAGGAATTGTTCCGGGCGCAGATGCTGACCGAAATGGCGCGGATGAGCGTCGAAGACGGCCTCGTGATGCAGATCCACCCCGGCGCGTATCGCAACCACAACCGCAAGGTGTACGAGAAGTACGGCCGCGACACCGGTGCCGACATTCCCACGCCGACAGAATATGTCCGCGCTCTCCAGCCGCTGCTCGAGCTTTACGGCAATGAGAAGAACCTGACCATCATCCTCTTCACGCTCGACGAGACCACCTACAGCCGCGAACTGGCGCCGCTGGCCGGGCACTATCCCTGCCTGCGGCTCGGGCCGCCCTGGTGGTTCTTCGACAGCCCCGAAGGCATGCTGCGCTTCCGCGAATATGTCACCGAGACCGCGGGCTTCTACAATACGGTGGGCTTCAACGACGACACGCGCGCGTTCCTCTCCATTCCCGCGCGTCACGACGTTGCGCGCCGCATCGATTGCGTCTGGCTCGCGCGCCTGGTCTCCGAACACCGGCTCGACGAGAACGAGGCCGTCGAAGTCGCCCGCGACCTCGCCTATAACCTGGTGCGGAAAGCCTACCGGCTGTAGCGCCCCCGCAATTTCCGGCGGGGGGATCTCCCCGCTGGAACAGCGGGATCGGAGAGTGAATGGCGTCACGAGACACGGCATCAGGCTCGTTTCTTCGCACCGCTGGCGGCGAAGGCCGCATGTCGCACCAGCGCTGGGTGATCTGCGCCTTCCTCTTTTTTGCCACCGTCATTGCCTACGTTGATCGTGGCGTCATCGCCTACCTCGAGAAGTTCCTCGAGGGCATCATCCCCGGCCTGAACAGCGTTAAGTACGGATATATCCTTGCCGCGTTTCAGGCCGCGTATGCCATCGGCATGGTGGTCGCGGGGGGACTAACCGACAAGCTGGGAACGCGCAAGGCCTTCGCCATCGCCATCGGCCTGTGGAGCATCGCGGCCATGCTGCCCGGCGCGGCGTTCTCCGTCATCACCTTTGGCATTGCCATGTTCCTCCTCGGCCTCGGTGAAGCGGCCAACTTCCCGGCGTGCATCAAGACAGTCGCCGAGTGGTTTCCAAAGCGCGAACGCGCGCTCGCCACCGGCATCTTCAACTCCGGGGCAAACATCGGCAACATCGTGGTGCCGCTCATTGTTCCGACGCTCGTAGCGATCGTCACCTGGCGGGGAGCATTCGTCGTTACCGGCGCATTTGGCATTCTCTGGCTCATTGCCTGGCTCCTCTACTATCGCCGGCCGGAGCAGCACCGCAGCGTATCGCAAGCCGAACTGGCCCTGATCCTCAGCGACCCCGTCGAGAGGCTCGAAACCGTCCCGTGGAGCCGCGTACTCCCGCGCAAGGAAACCTGGGCCTTCGCCATCGGCAAATTCCTCACGGACCCCATCTGGTGGTTCTATCTTTTCTGGCTGCCCCGTTATCTGCAGTCGACCTTCGGGCTCAGCCTGGCTTCGAACCGGCTGCCGGTGGTCATCGTGTACGTCGTTTCAACGGTGGGCAGTATTGGCGGCGGATGGATATCCTCCACTCTGCTCCGCGCCGGCAAGACCGCCAACGTTTCCCGCAAGACTGCGATGCTGATCTGCGCGCTCTGCGTCGTTCCTGTCTTCGCGGCGCCGTACATTCATCACCTGTGGGTGGTCGTTGGGCTTGTGGGTCTGGCCACCGCTGCGCATCAGGGATGGTCGGCCAACCTGTTCACGCTCCCCTCCGACATGTTTCCCAAAGCGGCTGTGGGCAGCGTGATTGGCATTGGCGGCATGGCCGGGGCCCTCGGCGGCGTCCTGCTGCAAGTGGCCACCGGATATATCGTAAAACTCACCAATAGCTACGTGCCTTTGTTCGTCATCGCGTGCCTCGCCTACCTGGTGGCGCTCGCCATCATTCACGGCATCACGCCCCGGCTCGCACCGGCCCAGATTGAATCTTAAGAAGGAGGGATCGCGACATGAGTTTGTATTGCAACGTCGGAAGCGCTGACACGGATCTCTCCGCGCAGCAGTTGAAGAATCTGCTGGTGGAAAGCCTGGCCAAACTCGGCCCGCGCAAGCGCGTGCTGGTGATTCCGCCGGATATCACGCGCCTCCACTCGCAGGCCGGCGAACTCACGCGCTGCGCCTGGGAGTACTACGGCGACAAGCTGCAGTGCGTCCTGCCCGCGCTCGGCACGCACGCTCCCATGTCCTCCGAGCAGCTAACGCGCATGTTCGGCGATCTGCCGCAGAACCTGGTCCAGATTCACAACTGGCGCACCGACATCGAAACCATCGGCGAGGTGCCGGCCGCCTTCATCTGTGAGCAGTCCGAAGGCAAGCTCAATTTCACCTGGCCTGCTCAGGTCAACCGCCTGCTCGTGCACGGCGACTTCGATCTGATCCTCTCGGTCGGGCAGGTCGTGCCCCACGAAGTCATCGGCATGGCGAATTACAACAAGAACATCCTGGTCGGCACCGGCGGCCGCGAAGGCATCAACCGCAGCCACTATCTGGGCGCCGTCTACGGCATGGAGCGCATCATGGGCCGCGCCGACAATCCGGTGCGCCGCGTGCTCAACCACGCCAGCGACCGCTTCCTCAAACACCTGCCCATCGTCTACGTGCAAACCGTGGTCGGGCGCGCCGCCGACGGCTCGCTCGCCACCCGCGGCCTCTACGTTGGCGACGACGTCGAGTGCTTCCACCGCGCCGCCGAACTCAGCCTGCAGGTCAACTTTGAGATGCTCGACAAGCCCCTGCGCAAGGCAGTTGTCTACCTCGAACCGCACGAGTTCCACAGCACCTGGATCGGCAACAAAGCCGTCTATCGCACGCGCATGGCCCTGGCCGACGGCGCGGAACTGATCATTCTCGCCCCAGCCGTAAGGGAATTCGGCGAGGACCGCACCATCGACACGCTGATCCGCAAATACGGCTATCACGGAACGCCCGCCATCATCGCAGCTGTCGCAAAGAATCCGGATCTTGCCGCCGAACTTGGCGCTGCTGCGCACCTCATCCACGCATCGTCTGAAGGTCGCTTCACCATCACCTGGTGCCCTGGGCATCTCACCAAAGAAGAGATCGAAGGTGTCGGGTACGCGTGGGGCGATCTGGCTAAGATGCAGCGCCGCTACAACCCCGAAAAGTTGAAGCAGGGACTCAACACCGTCGACGGAGAAGAAATCTTCTTCGTCCCCAACCCTGCCCTCGGCCTCTGGGCTCATCGCAACCGCTTTCATAACTGAGGACATCATGAGCGCACTCCAACTTGGAAAATTCTCTCTCGGTGTCGGTGATCGTTTCGCGCATCAGGCCAAAGCCCAGCTGCAGGCCTGCATCGAGGCACAAAAGGCCGGCGTGGAAGTGATCCCGGTATGGAACAAGTCGAATCGCGAACACAACATCATCGGCTCTGAGCCGTATTCAACGCGCGCAGCCGCCGACGCGGCCGTAAAGGCGCTGCACTGGACGAAGCCCTGGTACTGCGACGCCGACCATATCAACCTGACCACCGTCGATCGGTTCCTCGCGCCCTGCGACTTCTACACCATCGACGTTGCGGATTACATTGGCAAACCCGCGCAGCAGGCTTCGATCGATAAATTCCTCAAGCGTCGCAGCGACCTGAAAGGCAAGATCCGCCTCGACGGCCTCGACGAACCCATCGAGATCACGCCCGAACTGCTGCAGGCC
>DASSKX010000165.1:0-3623 GCA_035689925.1 Acidobacteriaceae bacterium | reverse complement strand
GCGCGAACGCACTGCCGCCGCTGCCATCCGGCTGGACGCGCGACTACTTCTTCTACGCGAATGGCTTTGTGAAGGACATGGACTACTGGGAGTCGTCGCCGTTCACCGTGGGGCCGATGCCGTTCCAGGCGATGAGCACGTATCCGTATCCCGCGGGCGAACATTACCCGGCGGGCGCGGCGTCGGATGCGTACTGGCTGAAGTGGAACACGCGGTACGAGTCGGGCAAGCGCGAGCAAAAGTGGGACTTCGATTACCGGCCGGCGAGGGAAGCGCCGATCCAGTAGAAATCAGGAGTCAAAAAACAGGACACCAATTCCGTGCATGACACTGAAGTTGCAGAGCTACCTCCCTCAAAGGAAACTCGGCAGGCGGTGGCTTTCGTTGTACTGTACGGATTAAATGGTCAAGGTACTCGCACTTCTCCTGGTCGCCCTGCCGTACGGGTGTGCCTCCAAGCCGGGCGCGGCACCGGCGCCGGCGCAACCGAATGCGGTAGCGCAGCAGGCGCCCGCGGTGCCCCATGAGGATCCGGAGGTACTGATTCGGCATTGTGGCAAGCCGGACCATGTAGCGGACAGCCAGTGGTATCAGCCGGGAGTGACCATTCCCTCGCGGACTCTGACGTACAGCAAGGCCCACCTGAGCATCACGTATGTTTCGGCTGGTCAGACGAACCCGACGGGGTGGAATCTTTCCTCGCTCGTGGATACGGAGACCAATCGTGCGCTGGACACAACGGAGATGCACAGCATCTTTGAGAAGCGGCTGCCCTGCGCGGTTTCGGAACAGGTGAAAGAGACTGTGAAAGAGAAGCACGCAGGAAGCAGAACGCAGGAAACGGGCGTGCGGACTCCGAAGCCAGAAGGCCGAAACCAAGTCGCTGAAGACGACAACGGCTAAGTGCGGGCCAGCAAAGGCGACACGCCGATTGCTGAGTCCTGGATTCCGATTACTCCTTTACATTCCCCGGTAGCTGCGCTGGTAGGTCTGCGTGATGCGGTCGTGCCAGCTGAGGCCGTCTTCGTCAAACATCACCCAGATAAATCCGAGGCCGAGCGGCAGGGCGGAGAGCAGCAGCGCTGCGATGCGTCCGCGCATGGCCGCGTGGCTGGGATTCTCGTCGTCGAAGGTGCAGAGGGCGATCTTCGAGTAGCGCATGCCGGGCGTCGCCGCTGACAGTGAAAAGAAGATGAACTGGTAAAGCACCCACATGGCGAGCAGGGTCGCGCCGGCTCCGGCTAGGGCTACTTTGCCCGTGGGCGGATGCGTGGTGCAGACGGCGAAGACCAGCACGAAGGCGAGAAAGGCAACCAGCGTGAGCGCGACGTCGACGACGCCGGACATGATGCGATCCTGGATCGGCGCAACGTGCAGCGGCAGGTCGGCGGCAAAGCTGGGCGTAACGGCGACCTGGGGCTCGCGCATGGGCACCTCGTTGTCCAGATGAATCGAGTGCCATTCTGGCACGTTCGCGTCGGCGGTTGCACCTCGCGCTGAGCGGGCGGCTGGCGGCTCGGGGTCGGCCTCAAGGATGCGCAATTCACCGGAGTCGGCAAAGAGCGCGGCCTGCGGAGCGGGCGGCTGGGCCTCGCGCCGCTCTTCTTCGAGCAGGGGGCCCAGGGCGAGTCGCGGGCGAGCTTTGCGCGGGGCGACCAGTTCGCGGGGGAACTCGATGACGCGGGCCGGCAGCGGGGAGGTTGGCTCGACGAGCGCATCCTCGATGGGATCTTCCACGATGGCTGCCGCGGTTTCGGCGCCGCGGGCATGCACGCGGGCTTCGGCGGGCGCGTAGCGCGGTGCAGGCAGCGAGTCGGCGCTGACGGAGTAGCGGATGAGGTCGGGCTGCCAGGGCTGGGGAGGGCTGTCCGGTTCGGATTCGCGCAGGACGGGGGCGGCTTTGGCGCGTCGTGCCGGTGCAGGCGGTTCGATTGGCGGGGGAGGGCTGGCGAGCGGTTCCGCGGCGAGTGTCTGCTGGACGGGCGGAGTTTGCAGCACGGGCGGCGTCGGTTGCACCGGTGCAGGAGCGGCTTTGGCTGCTTCGGCTGCGACGCGTGCAGCGGCTTCGGCGGCCATGGCTTCTCGCCACGAGGGCACCTTTGCATAGCGCTGGGCCACGCGCGCGGCGACGGAGGACGGAGCGGCTTCCATGCCGGGCAGCGCGGGTTGATTCTCAGGGACGCGGCTGCGGCCGCTGCGATGCGCGCGCAGGCGGGCACTCACCTCGATCTTCCACTCGGGCGATGGAGGGGCGGTCGGCAACGGAGGCAGATTGGTAGTACTCAACGCAGAACCTCAACTTCCTGTGGCGAAGCCTCGCGCAGGGGCATCGCGTCGTGTGTTCTCATCGGGAGGGGATGGGAGGCTGCGGAGAATCGCTGGAACGTATCTCTCGTCTAACCAGACGTCGGCGCGGTCGTGCAGCATGGCGGCGCGCGGGAGATTCGAGGATGTCCTGTTGCCAGAGCGGCGGGAACCGATGCGCCCGGCGCGATCCGTCAGGAGCTGAGCAACTGCCTTTGCTATGCTGGAGTTGCCGCGCGCGATGAGAACCCGCTTGCTTTGGTGTATCACGCTGGTCCTGCTGTGTCATCTGCGGCTGTCGGCCCAGACGGTAACCACCGAGTTTCCCCCAATCCAGCCCAGCCCGATCCGCGCGGCCGATCTGCCGGACGATCCCAGCCTGCCGGTAGCCCGCGTTGTTCCCCAGCCGGAGCAGGGCGTGCCGGTCAAACTGGTTGCGAATACGCAGGCGCGCAAGAGCCTGGCGCACGGCAATCTCTACACGCTCGACGGCGACGTGGTCCTTTATTACCGCGACTATGTCGTCCATGCCGATCACGCCAGCTACAACGACTCGACCGGCGAGGTGGAGGCAAGCGGGCACCTGATGATCGACGGAGGCCCGGACGATGAGCACTTTGTCGCGAGCCACGGCAGCCTGAACGTCAACGAACACACTGGCCGCTTCTACGACGTGGTGGGCACGCTGGGCGTGAGCCGCACGGCGCGGGGGCGGATGGTCTTTACCGCGCCGAATCCGTTCGCCATTACGGCGCGTCGGGTGGAGCAACTGGGGCCGGGCCACTACAAAGTTATCCACGGCACGATGACCTCTTGCCTGCTGCCCAAGCCGGACTGGCGCATTCTCGCCGAGAACATCGAGCTGAACAACGGCATTGCCAGCTCGAGCGGCGACATCTTCGAATTGTTCCGGGTGCCGCTGGTGTATCTGCCCTACGTGTCGCATCCGATTGCGGATCAGCGCAACTCCGGGATTCTGCTGCCGTACTTCGGCAAGAGCACCACCAAGGGATTTGTGTTCGGCGAAGGCTATTACCAGACGCTGGGGCGCAGCGCCGATCTGACCATGGCGACGCAGTTCTGGTCGAAGCGCGGATGGGCTCCGAACGGGACCTTCCGCTATCGCGGGCCCGGGCTGGACTTCGGGATCGTGCGGTTCCACAGTTTACTCGACCGCGGCTTTCCGCTGCCAAACGGGACGAAGCTGAACCAGGGCGGCGTGGATGTGGTTGCCGATACGCGCTACGACTTCAGTCCGAAGACGACGGGCGTCGTCGATGCGGAGTACCTCAGCTCGTATGTGTATCGGCTGGTGTTTG
>DASSKX010000164.1:0-2668 GCA_035689925.1 Acidobacteriaceae bacterium | reverse complement strand
CGGTCCACGCCTTCCTGCGAGAAGGTCAGCGGCACCTCATAAATCGATTCGACATCGCGCGCCGTCACCACCGCCTGGTCTTCCAGATTGCAGAAGAGCGCAATCTTGCTCTTCACCTCGCGCGACAGGAAGCGGTCCGTCCGGCACAGCAAAATGTCCGGCTGAATCCCAATCGACAGCAGCTCCTTCACCGAGTGCTGCGTCGGCTTCGTTTTCAGCTCCTGCGCCGCGCCGATCCACGGCACCAGCGTCACATGGACGAACACCGTGTTCTCGCGCCCCAGCTCCTGGCGCATCTGCCGGATCGCCTCGAGGAAGGGAAGCGACTCAATATCGCCCACCGTGCCCCCGATCTCAACGATCGTCACATCGCCCTCGGCCGCCACCTTCCGCATCGCGTTCTTGATCTCGTTGGTGACGTGCGGAATCACCTGCACGGTCTTGCCAAGGTAGTCGCCGCGCCGCTCCTTGGTGATGATCTGCTCGTAAATGCGCCCGGTAGTCAGATTGTTGTCGCGCGTCAGTTTGGCGTGCGTGAAGCGCTCGTAGTGGCCCAGGTCGAGGTCCGTCTCCGCCCCGTCGTCGGTCACGAAGACCTCGCCGTGCTGAAACGGCGACATCGTCCCCGGATCGACGTTCAGGTACGGGTCAAACTTCATCAGGTTGATTTTGAGGCCGCGGCTTTCAAGCAAAGAGCCGATCGAAGCCGCGGCAAGTCCTTTGCCGAGGCTGGATACAACTCCGCCGGTCACAAAAATGTACTTCGCGGACATTTCTGCGTCACCTTATTTGGATTTGTGTGCTGGTCGAGCCAGGCGGGCACGATCAAGTATCGCAGGTTGGGCACCTGAAAGAAAGCAAAAATGTCTCGGCCCTCCTCAGGAAACGTACCTTCCGTCCAGCCAGAAGACGCCCCCGTGGCCTATGATTTTTATCCAACGCGGGAGGATGCATGAACCGCTGGCTGCAGGATCTTCGCTACGCTCTACGCACCCTGCGCAGAAACACCTCAGTCTCCATCGTGATTCTGGCTTCCCTGGGGATCGGCATCGGCGCCAACTCCGCCATTTTCAGCGTGGTCGACGCGCTCCTGCTGCGTCCGCTGCCCTATCCTCATGCCAATCGGCTGGTCGCCGTCTGGCTCCATTCGCCGGCCATTGGCATTCTCCGTGACTGGCCGTCTCCGGGCGAGTACGTCGACATCCAGCACGAAAACCATTCCTTCGAAACGACGGCCCTCGCGCAGAGCCGGACATTCATTCTCACTGGCCGCCAACAGCCGGAGCGCGTCGACGTCCTCAGCGCGCAGTCCAGCCTGCTGTCGATGCTGGGTGCAAAGCCTCTGCTCGGGCGCACGCTGCTGCCGCAGGAGGACAAACCCGGCCAGCCGCTGGTCGCCATTCTGAGCAACGGCGCCTGGCAGCGCCTCTTCAACTCCGATCCGTCCATCCTCGGCCGGAGCATCACGCTCAATGGAAAAGCCTTCACCGTGGCAGGCGTGCTGCGGCATGGATTTTCGGTCAGCTCCGAAGTGCTGCCCTCCGAGGGGCCGATGGACAAGATCGATATCTTCCTGCCCTTGCCTCTCGGGCCAGATGCGGAGCAGCGCCGCGGCGACGAGAACTACAACATCGTGGCGCGCCTCCGCCCCGGCGTTTCCGTGCAACAGGCGCAGGCCGATATCGACGTCATTGCCGCCCGCATCCGCCAAAAAGATAAGCGCGACGCCAGCTTCGGCATGGATGTCATCGGCCTCCAGCAGCAGGTGGTCGGCGACGTACGCCGCCCCTTGCTCCTCCTGCTTGGCTCGGTCGCGCTGGTTTTGCTCATCGCCTGCGCAAACGTCGCCAACCTTCTGCTGGCCCGCGCCGCTGGTCGCGCCAAGGAAGTGGCGATCCGCACCGCTTTGGGAGCGGACTGGAAACGCCTGACGCGCCAACTACTAACCGAGAGCATCCTTTTAGGATTGCTGGGCGGAGCCGCCGGCCTGCTCGTCGCGCGCGCGAGCCTTTGGGTCGTGCGCACCATGAATCCCGGCAACATTCCCCGCCTCGATGAGATCGGCATCAACGGCGCAGTCCTGGCCTTTACGTTCGGCATCTCCCTCGCCACCGGCGTGCTCTTTGGCCTCGCTCCCGCATTGCGGGTGGTCAGGCTCGATCCCATTGCATCGCTCAAGGCGGGCGGCCGCACCGGCCAGTCGGAGGGCGGCCTCTACCTGCGCCGCCACCGTCTGCGCGCTCTGCTGGTGGTTTCTGAGATCGCTCTTTCGCTCATTCTGCTCGTCGGCGCCGGCCTGCTCCTGCGCAGCTTCGTCCGCCTCCAGCATGTCCCGCCAGGATTCACCACCGATCACGTTCTCACCATGCAGGTCGTGGTCAGCGACAGCAAGTATCACGACAACAAGATTCTCAACGGCTTCTACCGGGACGTCGAAGCCCGCATCGCCCATTTGCCCGGCGTCATCGCCGAAGGCGCAGTCTCCGTGCTGCCACTGACGGGTTCGGTCGGATGGGGAGGCATCCACGTCGAGGGATATACCCCGCCTCCCGGACAGGAACTCCAGGTCGATCTCCGCACCGCCAGCGCCGATTATTTCCGCGCCATGCAGATTCCGCTGGTGGCCGGCCGCTTCTTCACCGAGCAGGATGGCCCCGACGCGCCCCAG
>DASSKX010000163.1:0-2082 GCA_035689925.1 Acidobacteriaceae bacterium | reverse complement strand
AGGAAGGCTTCGTTCTCGTAGGCCAGATCGGCGCGGTCGAGCTGTGTGGGAGGTTTACGGGGCATATCGGTCAACACTATTTTCTGCTGCCGGCCGGGATTGCGCCAGGAGGGCTAGCCTTCGCGGTAATGGATCGCTTCGGTGATGGCGATCCAAAGATTGAGAAGGCCGAGACCGGAGACGATTCCCCGCAGGGCACCGTTTTGTGTGATGTGCGCGAGGGTGCCGTAGTACAGGAAGAACCGGTTGTAAGTCCAGAAATGCGTCCACGGCAGGAAGACGAGAATAAGGCCGATGTAGAGACGCACCATGACCCGCAGAAAGAACTCGGCGCGGTTCAGCCAGGTGGCCGATCGCGCGTGCTGCACCAGCGCAGGGCCTGGCGCGGCAGAACGGGCCTGTGGCTCAGGAGGAGGGGGTGTCGGCACTGCATTGGGCGGAGACGGCATCATGCGCTTGAGCGCGGGACGCACAAACGCCCCGGTGCAGGATTAATCCCCACACTAACACACGTACCAGTGCTGGAGCGGTGGGCGGAGCGGGCAGGCAGGAACCCAGTTCAGCGCTCAGCTTCTATACTGAACCTATCTCATGACCACTTTTCTTCCTGTTGACGAGCAGATGGATCTGCTCGAGAAAGGCGCGGCGGAGATCATCCGCGTCTCGGAGCTGCGCGAGCGGCTGGAGAAGTCGCGGAAGACAGGCGTGGCCCTGCGCGTCAAGGCGGGATTTGATCCGACCGCGCCGGATCTGCACCTCGGCCATACCGTGCTCATGCGCAAGCTGAAGCACTTCCAGGACCTTGGCCATCAGGTGATCTTCCTGGTCGGCGATTACACGTCGCTGATCGGGGATCCAACCGGCCGCAACGTCACGCGCAAGCCGCTGACGCGAGAGCAGATTGACCAGAACGCGAAGACTTACACCGACCAGGTGTTTCGGATCCTGGATCGCGAGAAGACGGAGGTTCGCTTCAACTCCGAGTGGCTGGGGAAGCTGACATTCGAGGACATCATTCGGCTGGCGGCGAAGTTCACGGTCTCGCAGATGCTCGAGCGGGCGGAGTTTCATGCGCGTTTTCAGAACGAGCAGCCCATCTCGCTGCATGAGCTGCTCTATCCGCTGGCGCAGGGGTATGACTCGGTTGCGTTGCGGGCCGATGTGGAACTGGGCGGCACGGATCAGAAGTTTAATCTGCTGGCCGGACGGGAGTTGCAGCGGGACTTCGGCCAGGAGCCGCAGATTGTGCTGATGACGCCGATCATCGAGGGCCTCGATGGCGTGCAGAAAATGTCGAAGTCACTGAACAATGCAATCGGCATTCATGAGCCGCCGCAGGAGATGTACGGCAAGCTGATGTCGATCAACGACGAGATGATGTGGCGGTACTGGACGCTGCTGACGGACCTGCGGCAGTCGGAGATCGACGGCATGCAGAAGGATGTGGCCTCGGGCGCGCTGCATCCGATGGACGCGAAGAAACACCTGGCGCGGACGATCGTGGCGGGCTTTCACGCGGCGGAAGCGGCGCAGGCTGCGGATGAGAACTGGGCGCGGCAGTTCCAGCAGAAGAGCGACGATGTGGAGGGTCTGGAAGAGGTCCGGGTCCCGTTTGCAGAGGTCGCGGCTTCGGCGGACGGCCGTCAGGTGAGAATGGCGAAACTGCTGATGCGCGCGGGATTGGCTGCTTCGGGAGCGGAGGCCACGCGCAAACTGGCTGAAGGTGCCGTTCGCGTTGGCGGGGAGACCGTGTCCAGCCCAACTATTCTGGTACGTGACGCTGCGGCGCGGTTGGCCGTACGCGTGGGCAAGCGCGCCAGGATTGTGGTGCTGGAGTAGCAATCCGCCGCTTCGTATTCGCCGTATGAAGCCCCTCTCATCTCAGGCGTAACCTCCTCGTGACCGCAGTCACAGACAGTCCTGCGGGCGCACGCAGAACATGATTCGGATTATTCACCGCGAACGAGCGGAGCGCGTCGCGCATGCAGGTGAAATCCGAAGGCCGAATCGTGAGCATCACGCGCCGGGAGTTTGTGGCCGCGGGTACTCTGGGGGCCGCAGCTGTGGCTGCGGGATGCACGT
>DASSKX010000162.1:0-2866 GCA_035689925.1 Acidobacteriaceae bacterium | reverse complement strand
GCCTTCGGATTCATCCACGTGGTTGAATTACGTGTTCCGGCCCCGAAGATCTTCTGGCCGGTGAGGTTGGCGCGAATCGGATTCTCGCCAACCACGGTGCCTGCATTCGCCGTATCGCCAAACACAGAGACGGTCAAAGGGAAACCCGTCTGAGCCTGGAACTCGAGCGAACTCCGCCAGTCGCGGCTGAGCGCCTGCAGCAGGCGATTGGAGCCGACTGCGTGCGAATTATACACAGCACTCAGCGCAAACCTGTGCCGGATGTCGCAACCGGGGCCCTTCTCGGCGTTCAGGTCGTCGTTGTTCTGCGGAGTAGCGGCCTCAAACATCGGCGAGCGGAAATCCGGCGCATTCTCGAGCGCCTTGGCGAATGTGTAATTCGCAAGAAAGCTCAGCCCGTTCGAATAGCGGCGGCGCACGTTTACATACCCTGCGTCGTACCAACTCTGCGAGGTGTTCTCGAGCAAGTTGATCGTGCTCACCGGGAAGGTTGAGCTCACGACGGTGACGTTCGACGGGAAGGTCGAATTGTTCACGAAGCTGATCTTCGGATGCGGCCGTCGCGGCTGAATGAGTCCCGGACCAGGCTGCGCATTGTTGATCAGGTGCGATCGCTGCAGATGAAACCCGCCAGATCCGAGATAGCCCAATTCCACCGTCGTCGCCGTTCCGATTTGCTTTTCCAGCGAAGCACTCCACTGCTGGATGTATTGAGCGGGCGCCTGCAGTTGAAGTCCGGTAAAGCTCACGACAGTCTGGCCGAGTACTGGGCTGGGGAAATTGAGGGTGGGAATGCTGGGCAGAAAGGGATCGCTCTGCGACGTCATAGGGAACACATAGGGAACGTTATGGCGCTGGTTGCACCATGTGTTCATATCTACGGGCGTATAGAAGATGCCGTACGCAATGTGCGCAACGAGTCCGAAGCGAGGCATGCTCTGCGCGAGCCCAAGCCGCGGCGCAAAGTTGGTGTGATTCGCATACATCAGCCCTTTCGGATAACCATTCTGGCCGCCGATGAAGACGCGCGGTGTTCCACTGCTGAGATCGAGATTGCTGTTGGTGTATTCAATGTCGACCAGCGGGCTCATGAACTCGTAGCGTACGCCGTAGGTGAGCGTCGTAGTTGAGGTAAGCCGCCAGGCGTCCTGCGCGTAGGCATCGGAATACCACTGGCGCAGATCCATCTGCGGCACACCCGCCTGACCCTGACGAGCTGCTGGCAACCCAAGTTCGAAGCTTGCAAGAGACGAGCCTGTACCGTCATTCAAAGCGTGTTCCGTCGTGAACCCGTTGGTGAATTGATAGAACCCGCGGTTTTGGAAAAAGCCCCACATGGGCCAGATGAATTTCTGATATGCGCCGCCAAACTTCATGCTGTGGCGGCCCAACTGCCAGCTCAGCGCATCGCGGCCTTCGACGACGGTGTCCCATGCATGCATCGGAGTCGCGCTAAAGTGATCGCCCATCGGCGAGAAGCCCTGCACGGTAAAGTACGGCGCTCCCCATGCGGCAGGTCCGCCAAAGCCTGTGCCGGTGATTCCGAGTTCCGAGACGATGTCATTCTTGTTTGCACTCTCAGTGGAGTGCATCATTACGAGTCTTGAAATTGCACCGGAAAATGAATTGACCAGTCGCGGACTGAAGATGTGAGTCCACGCCAGAATTCCATTCTGCCCGAGATCATCGTGGTAGAAGCCGAACCCCGGCAGGCCTTGTGGATGGAAGCCGTACTCGCCTGAAGCCGAGTAGCGGAAGAATGCGTTGTCGCCATTGGAGAAGTTGTGATCGATGCGGATCGTTCCCTGGTCGCTGAACATGCGCTGCTTGCGGGCGTCCAGATAGTTATTTGCATCATTGCCGGCGCCCACCACTGTTGGCTGTCCCATCATGGTCATGCCGCCCATATCCATCGTGTTCGGACGAGGAGTGTATTTGTTCAACATGATGGATGGTGCCTTGGCGAGCCGCTCCGCCGGAATCACATTCTTTTCGTACACGCCATCCGCGGCGCTATAGCCATAGAACTGCTGCCTGATGTACTGCGGATTCGATTTGCTGATCGGCAGAGCAGGGTTGAAATTCGGGTTCGCCTGCGTCGTGCTGGGATCGTAGATGTCAATCCCGCTCTGGCTGAAGTCGCCTGCGATCTCCCTCTCCGTAGGCACTGTGTCGACCATAGTCATGGTCTCGACACGGCGCAGCCCCTCGTAGTTCACAAAGAAGAAGGTTCGCTTCGCGCGCCAGACCGGTCCTCCAATCGATGCACCGAAGTTGTTCTGTACTAGGAAATTGTTTCCCATCTGCTCGAAACTTGTCGCATCCATGGCGCCGTTGCGCAGGTACTCGTATGCAGCACCGTGGAAGTGTTCCGAGCCTGCCCGCGTCACAATGTTGATTTGGCCGCCTCCGGCACCACCCATATCCGCAGAGTAGCTCCCGGTCTGAACCTGGAACTCCTGTACTGCATCCGGAGACGCGCTTAGATTCTGCGTGTTGAACGTGGGATCAGTATTGGTGGCGCCATCGAGCAGGAAGTAGTTGGCGTTCGGGCGCTCGCCACCGATGGAGACGGCTGAACGCTGCCCCGGCCTCCAGTAGAGCGGATTCATATCGCCGGTGCCCGCTCCGTGGCTGATGTGTGCTCCGGGGACAGTCAGAACAAGGTCGATCAGCATGCGGCCGTTCAAGGGGAGGGAATCGACTGACTTCTGGTCGACGACTGCGCCGACGCTTGCATCCTGGGTCTTCAGCAGTTCGCCCGATGCTTCCACGTTCACACTCTGCTTATCGCCGCTTACGTGCAGCGCGAGATCGATGGTCGCCTGCTGGCCCACTTCGAGAGTGATTGTGTCCTTCGTCTCTG
>DASSKX010000161.1:0-2497 GCA_035689925.1 Acidobacteriaceae bacterium | reverse complement strand
CGGTTTGTGCTGCTGGCGCCGCACCAGTGCGCCCGGGTGCGTCCCCTGCCGAAAGCCGGGACGGCCGTCAAGGCGGGCGAGCCGGAGTGGGTCGATACCCCGCATGCGGACGTGGACACGACGAGGCCGTATCTGGTCCGGCTGCGGGAGAAGCGCACGATTGCCGTCTTCTTCTACGACGGTCCGCGTTCGCGGGACATCGCCTTTGGAGGGTTGCTGAACAGCGGCGAGGCCTTCGCGGAGCGGCTCGCGGGCGGATTCAAGGCTGACTCGGACGAGCCGCAGATGGTGCATATCGCGACCGACGGCGAGAGCTATGGACATCATCACCGGTTTGGCGAGATGGCGCTGGCGTGGACGCTGCACTGGGTGCAGGAGCAGACGCGCTCCGGGGCGAATCTGCGATTGACGAACTACGGAGAGTTTCTGCAGCAACATCCGCCGCAGTGTGAGGCGGAGATCGCCGAGGACACCTCGTGGAGCTGTGCGCACGGCGTCGAGCGCTGGCGGTCGGATTGCGGATGCAACGGCGGCAAACCAGGATGGAATCAGGCGTGGCGCAAACCGCTGCGCGATTCGCTGGACTGGCTGCGCGACTGCGTGGCTCCGCTGGTGCAGGAGGAAGGGGCGAAGTTGTTCCGGGATGTGGACGCGGCGCGGAATGGATTCATCAGCGTGATTCTGGACCGCTCGCGAGAGTCGCGCGACTCGTTTTTGTCGCAGCACGCCAAGCGGCCGCTGAGCCAGGAAGAGCGCACGCGCGCGTTCATGCTGATGGAACTGGAGCGCCACGCGCAGCTGATGTACACGAGCTGCGGCTGGTTCTTCGATGACATTTCTGGAATCGAGACGGTGCAGATCATCGCGTACGCGAGCCGCGTCGCTGAGCTGGCCTCTAAATTATTCGGCGAGCTTGCTGCGCGCTTCGAAGAGCAGTTTGTCGAGAAACTGGCCGCAGCGAAGAGCAACGTGGCGGAGCAGCAGGACGGCGCGTCGATTTACAACCGGCTGGTGCGGCCGCTGCAGATCGGGCTGGAGCAGGTGGCTGCGCACTATGCGATCAGTTCCATCTTCACCAGCTATCCCGAAGAGACGGAGCTGTTCTGCTACACGGTGCGGCGCGTGGCGTACGAGACAGCACTGTCCGGCCGCGTGCGCATGGTGGCCGGCCAGGCGCTCGTCACGTCGCAGATTACGGAAGAGGCGGAGCAGGTCGAGTTTGCGGTCCTGCATCTGGGGGACCAGAACATCACGGCGAGCGTGAAGCGCTGGGATGCGGCAACGGCCGAGGCCCATAAGAAATTTGTCGCCGATGCGAAGGCCGCCGTCACGCGCGGTGATTTTCCGCAGGTGGTGCGCGCCTTCGACCGGCACTACGGGGGCGAGGCGTATTCGATTCGGTCGCTGTTTCGCGACGAGCAGAAGCGCATTCTGGAGATTCTGCTGCGGGGTACCATCGCGGAAGTCGAGGCGAGCCTATCGACGATTTACGAGAATCAGGCATCACTGCTGCACTTTCTCAGCCAAGCCGGTCTGCCGCGTCCGGAGCCGCTCAACCTGGCGGCGACATTTGCCATTAATGCGGGGCTGCGGAAGGCGATCGAGAGCGATCCTGTGGACGCGGTGCATCTGCGCATCTGGCTCGGGCTGGCGGAGGCGGATCAGATCGCGCTCGACAAGCGGCTGCTGAGCTATCTGGTCGACCAGAAGATGAAGGCCGCGATGGAGGCGCTCTACGAGGAGCCTGAGAATCCGCTGCTTCTGAACACCGCGCTGGAACTGGCGCGCATGGTGCGCGAGCTGCCGTTCGAGTTGAACCTGTGGCAGGCACAAAATTTGTGGTGGGATGCGTTCCGGCATCTCGACGAGCGAGCGCTGCCGGAGGATTCGCTGGGGAACTGGAAGGAACTGGGTCGTCAGCTGCACATCGCCGTCGACAGGATCACCGAGCAGGAGCCGAACGGCAACGGTGAGAAGGCCGCCCAGGGCACGGTGGCGAAGTCGTGAGCGGCTGCGTCAGCTTTTCCAGCGCAGCGTGACAGGGCCGTCGAGAGGATGTTTCATCGGTTCGCCGGTGCGCGCGCTGTCCAGCCGCGCCTGCTTCAGGCCGAAGTACCACTTCGCCGGCTTGTCGGCGTCATCGATGAGCATGAGCGGCGGATCGTAGCGCAGACCCTGCGCCTGCTGGATCATCGTTTCCTGGTCCTGACGCACGAACATGTTGCCGAAGAATTTAATGATGGACGTCATGAACGGCACGCCGTAGAGGACGTTCCACGCGCCGTAGACGTCGATGCGGCAGGCGCTCGGCGTGGTGGGCGTGACGGTGGTCAGGCTGGAAAACCACTTCTTTCCGGCGCGGATGGTCTCGTAGCGCCGGTTCGGCAGCACAAAGTCGATGGTCGTGCTGACCGACTCGCCGTAGACGCCGAGCAGCTTGTAGGGTGCGGAGTTCTTCGAAGGCGCGTGCGTCGCCATGCGGAAGCCCTGCGGGATC
>DASSKX010000160.1:0-2263 GCA_035689925.1 Acidobacteriaceae bacterium | reverse complement strand
TTGCTGCCAATCCGCTGGGGCGCAGCATCTTCGACCCAAAGCAGCCTGCCTTCAATTACACCCTCGAAAAAGGGCAGACGGCGACGTTCCGCTATCGGCTGCTGCTGGTCTCGCACGAGGCGACGCCGGAGTCGCTGAACCACGAAGCGGATCAATTCGCGGCGGAGTATCGGTAACGCTGGTGCTGCGTCACAGGCCCCGGCAACTCCTGTTCCCGGCTGCCGGAAAGACGAGAAAGGCAACGCTCGCCGGCGGCAGCTGGAAATTTCCCGGAGGTGCCGGGCGCGGCTTGAGGGCCGGCGGCGTGCCGTCTGCGTTCGCTGTCAGCTCCGTTCCGTTCAGCAACACGGTCTCGCTGGTAAGGCTCGCAGCGGTGAGGGTGTAGTCCTCCGCGCCGACGGGAATGGTGAGGGTCTGCGCGCGCTCGCGGTCGGTATTCAGCAGGACCAGAGCGACACCGCCTTTGCCGCTCGTGGCGCAATGCGCGTAGATACGCAGAGTGTCCGAATTCGGCACGCCAGGATCAAGCACACCGCTGCCCAGATTGCGTTTCCACAGGAGCGCGGCCCAGTAGTCAGGGCGCGGATTGAAGGTATTCTCGTCGAGCAGTCCGTAGTCGCTCGCCGCAAGCGTGTTGTGCATGACAACCTGCACACCTTTCTGCGCCAGCGTGCCGAGTTGGTTGAGGTAGCGGAAGACGTCGACGAATTGGGCAGCCAGCTTGTCGCCTCCGCAGGCAGCTTCCGCAGTCTCGTTCAGCCACATCGGTTTGCCGGGGACATACTTGTCGCGGAGCTCTGCATAGAAAGCCTCGACTGTGTCCGTGCGGTCGAGCCATTCGGGCGTCATCGCCTCATCGACCGTCATCTTGCCCATGCAGCGATGCGAGACGGCTCCGTAGAAGTGATACGAGAAGGCGTCGAAGATCGGGCCGGTGGCCTTCAGCAGATCTTCGGTCGCAAGACGTTTCATCTGGCGCCCGGCCCCAGCGGTGAGGGAGACACCTTCGCCGACGCCTCCGGGACCCAGGTAAGTGGTCTGCGGCGAGGTCTGGCGAAGAAAGGCGCCGAAGAGCTTCGCGTCGCGCGCGAAGGCGGCCGCGTCGTAATCCGTCGGAGCGCCGCCTGGTCCGGGGAAGGTCGGCTCATTCATGAATTCGCTCGCAGTGATGCTGCCGCCAATGCTCTTTGTGTAATTGAAGAGCGCTCGCGCCTGGTCGGGCGTCCACAGGCCCTGCGCGTTGCGGGTGCCGGCGCTGACGGCGACAGAGGTGACGATCTTGTCATCGACGGCGTGTGCGAAGTCGACGACCCCCTTCCACTCGGCGCGGGTGAGCACGCCGTTGAATCCTGCCGGCGGCTTTTGCAGCGGAGGGTTGCCGTCGTTCTGGAAATACGTGGTGTTCGCCCAGGTTCCGCTGACCCGTACGTACGCAGGCCCGAGCGCGGTGGCCAGCTTTCGCAGGCGCGGATTATCGAGGTGGATGGGCGGCCGGTACTGAAAGAGGTTCGGACTGATCCCGACCTGCTGGTTTGGATTGCTGGGCGTGATCGCGGGCTCGCTCTCAGTCGCAGCGTAGGGCTTCCAGAAACGGCCGCCGGTGACTTCGACCATCTCAATGTTGTACGAGACGTACCGCGGATCGACGGTTCCGAGCTTGCGCATGGTTGCGGGATTCAGCTTGGGATGCTGCGTCTGCTGCGCGCGCACTGGAAGCGTCGACAGGGCGAACAGTGTCGCGGCGGCTACGATCGGCTGCAATCGCATCGTGGGTTTTCTCCGCTGGTGTGCGCTGCTGGTGCATCGCACGCCCGCTCGCCACTTTACTCCGTCGCCAGCAAATCGCCCAGATGCGCGCCGAAGCGCAGCAGTCGCCGGTCGTCGAGATGCCCCGCCATGAGCTGCACGCCACAGGGTGAGCCAGGCAGCACAAGAGCAGGATTGCCGCCGAGACTCCCTGGCGTGGTGTGACGCAGGATCAACGCGCGGGCCTCGCAGTGATCCGCTCCGGCGACGAGGCGGCTCACGGGAGTTGCCGGAGCGAGAATGAAGTCCAGGTCGGCGAAGAGCGCGTCCATCCGCGCACGAAACCGAGCGTGCTGCTCGCGGAAGGTTGCGACAGTCGCGTCGGTGAGGGATGCCCCCCAGGCGAGGCGCGCTGCGATGGCCGGAGCGAACTGCTCGTAGTAGCCGGCGTGAATGCGAGCCGCCTCCTGCGCCTGGATCGGCGCATAGATGTCCCACGCGCCGCGCCACCACTCGG
>DASSKX010000159.1:0-4983 GCA_035689925.1 Acidobacteriaceae bacterium | reverse complement strand
CACAATGACTGGACGGTGGTCGCGTTCCTCTTCATTGTCTCCACGCTGCTGAAAGGGGTCTGCGATTACGCCGGAACTTACCTGGCGAACTACGCCGGGTTCGGAATGATTACCGACCTGCGCAATGACCTGTACGAGTCGATGCTGGGGCGGTCGGTTTCGTTCTTCCAGAAGCACGCGACGGGCACGCTGCTCTCGGCGCTCATCAACGACATTGAGCGCGTGCAGTACGCGATGGCGTCGGTACTGTCGGATTTTTTGCAGCAGGTCTTCACGCTGATTTTTATGACGGCGGTGGTGATCGCGCTGGGCGGCAAGCTGGCGTGGGTGCTGCTGATCTTTATTCCGGTTGTTGTGAGTTCGATGCGGCGTATTGGGCGCGGCGTGCGGACCACGACGCGAACAGGGCAGGACAAGCTGGCGGAAATCCAGAACATTCTGCACGAGACGATCACCGGCAACCGGATCGTCAAGGCGTTCAACATGGAGTTCTGGGAGCTGCTGCGGTTCCGCCAGGCCGCGCGCCGGCTGTTTCATGCAAATTTGCGCTCCGTACGCGCGCAGGCGCTGACCTCGCCGTTGATGGACTTCATCGGGGCCGTGGCGATTGCGTTGCTCCTGCTGCTGGGACGCAACCAGATTGGGCACAACGGGATGCCGGAGGGCGTCTTCTTTGCATTCATTGTGGCGCTGTTCAAGATGTATGACCCGATACGGCGTTTTGGCGTGTACTACAACAACTTCCAGCAGGCGGCGGGCGCATCGGCGGCGATCTTTGATTTCATGGACGATCAGGATGAGGTGCTGGAGGTTAAGCATCCGCAGACGCTGAAGACGTTCAAAGACAAGATTGTCCTCGAGAATGTGAGCTTCCAGTATCGCGAGCAGGACGGGGACGAGCCGCGCGTGGTGCTGCAGGATGTGAACCTGACGATCCATCATGGGGAAGTGGTGGCGCTGGTGGGGCCGAGTGGCGCGGGCAAATCCACGCTGGTGAATTTGATTCCACGGTTCTTCGATGTGACCGGCGGCCGGATCTTGATGGACGGCATTGATGTGCGGAACCTGAGCCTTGCATCGCTGCGGGCGCAGATTGGGAAGGTGACGCAGGAGACGATCCTGTTCAACGACACGGTGCGGAACAACATTGCGTATGGGCAGCCGGACGTGCCGTTCAGCCGAGTCGTCGACGCGGCGAAGGCTGCGCTGGCCCACGACTTCATCGAGAGAATGCCGGAAGGCTACGACACGGTGATCGGCGAGAAGGGATTCCGGCTCTCCGGGGGCGAGCGGCAGCGGCTGGCGATTGCGCGGGCGATCCTGAAAGGCGCTCCGGTGCTGATTCTGGATGAAGCGACGTCGGCGCTCGATGCGGAGAGCGAGTCTCTGGTGCAGCAGGCGCTCGGGAATCTGATGACGGGACGCACGGCAATCGTGATCGCGCATCGGCTCTCCACGGTGCGGCGGGCGAATCGGATTGTGGTGCTGGAGCAGGGAAGGATTACGGCGATCGGCACGCACGATGAACTGCTGCAGACGTCGCCGATCTATCAGAAGCTGCATCGGCTGCAGTTCATGGATATGGGCGAGGGCAACGGCAACGGCCAGGGGCACCTCACTCTGGCGGCCGCCGCTGAGCCGGCCCTGACGGGAAAGAACAAAGAATGAACAATGGAACGCAGCCGGTGTTTTCGATGACCGGGTTTGCCCGGGTGACGGGCCGTGTCGGCGAGACGCTGGGGTTTTCGCTCAGCGTGAAGAGCGTCAACCATCGTTTTCTGGATCTGCATATGCGGCTGCCTGGCGGAGCGGAAGCGCTCGAGATGCAGCTGAGGCGCGCGCTGAAAGAGAAGCTGAAGCGCGGACATGTGGAAGTTACGCTGAACCTGGAACGAGCACAGAAGGCCGAGGCGGGATACGATCACGCACTCGTCGCTGCTTACGTAGACGCGTTTCGCGCAGCAGCGGCGGAGCACGGGCTGAAGGACGAGCCGGATCTTAATTCGGTGTTCCGCCTGCCGGGCGTGCTGACGATGGAGGCGCGCAGCAGCGATGAGGACCTGCAGGGTCTGGAAGAGGCCGTGCTGCGGGAGATGGATGGCCTGGTGGCGGCGCTCAACGGAATGCGCGCGCAGGAGGGCAAGGTTCTGGCCGATGAACTCCGCGGTTGCATGCACCGGCTGCGCGGGCTGGTAGATGAGGCGGCGGTGCTGCGGGAGAAGGTGCAGCAGGCGTATTTCGAGCGGCTGAACCAGCGCATGAGGACGATGCTGGATGGCGGGTTCGATCAGGACCGCATTTTGCAGGAAGCGGCGCTGATCGCCGAGCGGAGTGATGTGGAGGAGGAGGTTACTCGTCTGCGGACGCATATCGACCATTTCACCGGATTGCTGGATCAGGGCGGTGAAGTGGGGAAGAAGCTGGATTTTCTGCTGCAGGAGATGAACCGCGAAGCCAATACTTTGCTGTCCAAAACGAGCGGGGTGGCGGGGAACGGGACGCGGATCACCGAAGCGGGCCTGGGAATGAAGTCGGAGATTGAAAAGGCGCGGGAGCAGGTGCAAAACCTGGAGTAGCCCGTAGCAGACAGCGGTTAGGTATTAGCAAGAGAAAAGACTGCGGGACAGAGGAAGAATTTGGCGGGAATCCTATTTATTATTTCGGCGCCGTCGGGGTCGGGTAAATCGACAATTGTGAATCAGCTGCGGTCTCTTGTGTCCGGGCTGGAGTTTTCTGTTTCGTGGACGACACGCGGGCCACGCGGTTCGGAGCAGGACTCGCGCGAGTACCACTTCACGACGCGCGAACACTTCGAGGAGATGATCCGGAACGATGAGTTCCTGGAATACGCCGAGGTGTTCGGGAACTATTACGGGACGGCGCGACGGACCCTGGCCGAGGCGTTCTCGAAGGGCAAGGACCTGCTGCTGGACATCGACGTGCAGGGGGCAGCGCAGGTTCGGAGGAAGATGCCGGATGCAGTTTCGATCTTCCTGATGCCGCCGACCCCGGAGATCCTGGCAACCCGGCTCAGGAACCGGAGCCGGGCCGAGGGCAGCGTTCAGGACGAGATCATTAACCGGCGTCTGGCGAAGGCAAAACAGGAGATTGAGAATTACCGGGAATACGGATATATTCTCGTCAACGATATCCTGGATCAAGCTGTGGAACAGATGGCCTCTATCGTGGCTGCGGAGCGGTTTCGGCGGAATGGGATTCCACCGGACGGTTCGGCGGACGCGCAGAGGCTGATCGAGATTGCCGAAAGCTGCCGGCAGGCGAATTCTGAAGACAGAATTCAGCCGGTGCTGCGGGCGTTTGGCGTTCCCGAGCGCGCGATTCAGTGAGGGGCTGCGAAGTTTCTGGAGGTAGCAGGATGGCAATTGAACGGGAGTACGACAGCAATTTCCGGTACGTTCTGGTGGCAGCGCGGCGCGCTCGCCAGTTGCAGAACGGCGCAGAGCCGCTGGTGCAGAGCCGCTCGCGCAAAGCCTGCCGCGTAGCGCAGGAGGAGATTGCAGCCGGCAAGGTGGCGTACGTGAAGAAAGAGGATGTGCCGGTGGTGCGGCCTGAGGTCGAGGCGCCGGATATTCCGAAGTTCGCGTCGTAGCAGACGGCGGAGCGCCCTGCTCCGTTCTGGGATTCCTCGGCTCGGGAGCGTTAACATCACCTTATGAAGGTCACGGTCGGCGTTTCCGGCGGCATCGCTGCGTACAAGTCCGCAGAACTGGTTCGCGCGCTGCAGAAGCACGCCCTGGACGTGCACGTGGTGATGACGCATGCAGCCCAGCAATTTGTGCAGCCGCTGACCTTTGCAGCTCTTACCGGGCACAAAGTGATTACCGGGATGTGGGGTTCGCCGGGCGAGCCGGCGGGTGATGTTTCGTCCATCGAGCACATGGAGGCTGCGCAGACGACGGATGCGCTGGTGGTATGCCCGGCGACGGCAGATATTCTGGCGAAATTCGCGCATGGCATTGCAGACGACTTCCTGAGCACGCTGTACCTGGCGACGACGGCTCCGGTGATCGTGGCTCCTGCGATGAACGTCAACATGTGGCAACATCCGGCGACGCAGACGAACCTTGAAACGCTGGCGACCCGCAATGTGCGGATCGTCTCACCGGAGAGCGGATATCTCGCGTGTGGGATGACCGGCGCGGGTCGGCTGGCGGAGATCGACAGGATTGTCGAGGCCGTGCTGAGCGTGCTGCATCATCGCAATGATTTGGCCGGGGAAACGGTGATCGTGACCGCGGGCGGAACGCGGGAGGCTTTGGACCCGGTGCGATTCCTTGGCAATCGCTCGAGCGGCAAGATGGGCTACGCCATTGCGGAGGCGGCGCAGAAGCGCGGGGCGCGGGTGATCCTGGTGACTGCGCCGACAGCGCTGCGGCCTCCAGCTGACTGCGAGATGGTGCCGGTGACCACCACCGAAGACATGCGACAGGCGGTGATCACTCGGCTGGATCAGGCGACGATCGTCATCAAGTCGGCCGCAGTGGCGGATTATCGGCCCAAGGTGCAGGCCGACCAGAAGCTGCG
Source organism: Acidobacteriaceae bacterium (assembly GCA_035689925.1). Taxonomy (GTDB): domain Bacteria; phylum Acidobacteriota; class Terriglobia; order Terriglobales; family Acidobacteriaceae; genus Palsa-343. The sequence goes on along the minus strand of DASSKX010000159.1, from coordinate 438 downwards.
TCGGGGCGGCGCGCTGACGATGGAGTTCGAACCGACCGGCGACATCCTGCGGGAAGTGGTGGAGCGGCGGCGTCCGGGCATGCTGGTGATTGGCTTCGCCGCTGAGACGGAAGACGCGCTGGCGCATGGACGCGAGAAGCTTATGCGGAAAGGCGCGGACGCGATTGTGCTGAATGATGTTTCGCGGGAGGGCGTTGGGTTCGACTCGGACCGCAATGCCGTGACCTTCCTGACGCGGGATCGCTCGATCGAGTTGCCGGAGATGACGAAGCGCGACCTGGCGGATCATCTGCTCGATGAGATTCTGGCGCTCCGGCGGCCACGGCATCTGCTGGCCGAAGCCGATACTGATTTATCCATTGAGCCGGGAGACTGACGTTGGCGAGCCGGCTCTCTGCTGAAGCTGAAGGGGTACTGCGCGCGCGCATTGCATATTTT
>DASSKX010000158.1:0-2378 GCA_035689925.1 Acidobacteriaceae bacterium | reverse complement strand
GGACGACTTCAACGCCATCGATCCAAACATTCTGGTCGACACCGACGGCCGCGTCTGGATGACGTACGGCAGCTACTGGACGGGGATCAAGCAGCGCGAGATTGATCCGGCGAGCGGCATGCTGCTGGCCACGAACACGAGGACGTACAGCCTGGCGAGCCGGATGAATGTGCCGGTGCACCCGATCGAGGGGGCTTCGCTCGTCCACCACGGCAGCTACTACTACCTGTTCGTTTCGATCGACTACTGCTGCAATCCCGACGTCTCCACGGACAACTACAAGGAGGCGGTCGGCCGGTCGACCAGCCCCAACGGTCCGTTCGTGGATGAGAACGGCACGCCGATGATGAATGGCGGCGGCACGGTCCTGCTTGAGAGCGACGCGAACTGGGTGGGCACTGGCGGGGGCACCGCGTATCTTGACCCGAGCAACGGGGACAGTCTGCTCGTGTTTCACGCTCTGAAGCTCAACGAGAACGGCGCGATGTATATGTGGCTGAAGAATCTGAGCTGGACCAACGACTGGCCGGTCATCGGGCAATAGGTCTGCGGAAATCCCCAAATACAGTACTTTAGGGTGGGGAAATACTCGCTCAGAATCGAAATTACAATCCTGCGACACTCACCAGTGCGCCCGGGGTGAAACCATCGTCGGGCATGCACAAATATCCAGTGATCATTCAGGGCGGCATGGGCGCAGGCGTCTCCAGCTGGCGACTTGCGCAGTCCGTTTCGCGCCAGGGACAGTTGGGCGTCGTCTCCGGCACCGCTCTGGATCAGATTCTGGTGCGGCGGCTGCAGGACGGTGATCCAGGCGGGCATATGCGGCGCGCGCTGGAAGCTTTTCCGTTTCGCAGCATAGCCGAGCGCATCGCGGGCGAGTATTTCGTCGCCGGCGGCAAGGCGGACACGGCATCGTACCGGCTCCTTCCACTGCATGCCAAAAACGATCCGCGCGAACTGGTGGAGTTGTGCATCGCCAGCAACTTCGTCGAGGTATTCCTCGCACGCGAAGGTCACCGTAATCCGGTCGGTATCAACTATCTCGAGAAGATCCAAATTCCGCATCTGCCGTCGATGTATGGGGCCATTCTGGCGGGTGTCGATTATGTGCTGATGGGCGCGGGCATTCCCCTGCAGGTGCCCGGCGTGCTGGATCGCCTGGCCGCGGGAAAGCCTGCGGAATACCCGCTGCATGTGACCGGCTCGCGCGAGGGAGAAGATACGACGCTCCGTTTCGATCCGTGCGAGTATGCAGAGTGCACGTTACCGCCGCTGCGGCGTCCGGCATTTCTGGCGATCGTCTCATCGAACACGCTGGCGACGACAATGCTCCGGAAGGCCAGCGGGAAAGTCGATGGACTGATTATCGAAACCCGCACCGCAGGCGGACACAACGCACCGCCACGCGGCAAGCTGCAACTCGACGCGCAGGGCGAACCCGTCTACGGCGAACGCGACATTGTCGATCTGGAGAAGATTCGCGAACTGGGCGTGCCGTTCTGGCTGGCGGGGGGCTACGGCTCCGCGGCAAAGCTGCGCGAGGCGCTTGAGCAGGGGGCAACCGGCGTTCAGGTGGGAACCGCGTTCGCGTTCACTCGGGAATCGGGGCTGCGCGAGGACCTGAAGCAGAAGCTGATCGACAAGGCACGTCGCCAGGAAGCAGAAATCTTTACCGACCCTCTGGCCTCGCCGACCGGTTTTCCCTTCAAGGTGGCGCGCCTGGAAGGCACGGGCTCCGACAATGCAGTCTGGAGCGAGCGGCCGCGCGTTTGCGATCTCGGATTTTTGCGTGAGCTGTATCGTGCCGAAGATGGGCAGATTGGGTACCGCTGCCCGGCCGAACCACTCCCGCTGTATTTGGCAAAGGGCGGGAAAGCAGAGGACGCAGCGGGACGCAAGTGTCTCTGCAATGCGCTAATGGCCAATATCGGTCACGCACAGGTGCGATGCGGGCATCATGTGGAACCGGCACTGGTCACGGCGGGCGACGACCTGGTCCATGTGGCCGGCTTTCTGCCGCTCGGCGCAGAGACGTACGGCGTCGCCGATGTGCTGCATTCGCTGCTCAAGGACGTTCGTTCCGTCTGAGTACAGGTTCTGCTGGTTTCCGTCGTGCTTCTTGCCGCTTACTGCTCCTGGATGTGGATGCCGCACTCGAGTTTCTGGCCCTTCCACCGGCCCGAGCGCGGATCGTTCGGATCGAGCGGCAGGCTGGTGCAGGGCGCGCAGCCGATGCTGCTGTAGCCGAGGTCGTAGAGCGGCAGCAGAGGAATGTCGTGATCCTGCGCGTAGTGCCAGACGTCGCGCGTGGTCCAGTCGGCCAGAGGATTCAGCTTCTCCAGCGTGTGACCTGAGGGCAGCGCGAAGGTCTCCTG
>DASSKX010000157.1:0-3449 GCA_035689925.1 Acidobacteriaceae bacterium | reverse complement strand
CCAGTTCGACGATGCGGAAATTGCGCACCTGCCCAGAGCGCAGCGGCTCCGGTTTGGCCGGAGCGTCCGTCGCACCTCTCCATCTTGCCTGCAGCAACGAAGTGAGCGCGGAGAGGTCTACACCGGTTGAGCTGGCTGCCTCTCCGGAGTGCCCTTCCTTCAACCTGCACGGTGCGTGGATTCCTTCTCCCAACTCCACCGTTGCCGAACGGTCAGAGACATCGATCACGCGGCCCGACACCACGTCGCCGACCTTGTGCTCTTCCAGATACTCGTCCAGGCTCGTCGGCACCAGTTGCTTGATACTCAGCTTCACCTGGCGCTTTTGCGGATCGATGGCCAACACCTGCGCACGCACGACCTCTCCGACCTTCAGCGCATCCTGCGGATGCGCCAGCCGCCGCTCCGCGGTTATCTCGCTGATGTGCACCAGGCCTTCTACGCCCTCCGTCATGCGCACAAAAGCGCCGAACTTTTCCAGCCTGGTCACCGGCCCCTCCACCGCTGAGCCTGCAGGAAACTTCTTTGCCGCGTCAGCCCACGGGTCGCCCAGCGCCTGCTTCAGTCCCAGCGACATCCGCCGCTCCGGCCGATTGATGCTTAGGATCACCGCTTCCACTGTGTCGCCGACCTTCAGAATGTCGCTGGGCCGCCGCACTTTCTTCACCCACGACATCTCCGAAACATGGATCATGCCCTCGATCCCGGGCTCCAATTCCACAAATGCACCGAAGTCGGTCAGCCGCGTCACGCGCCCGGTCACGCGCGCGCCAGCCATGTAACGCTCCGCCGCCGTGTCCCAGGGTTCGGGCTGCAGTTGCTTCAGGCCGAGCGAAATCCGCCGCGTCTCGCGGTCGATCCTCAGCACTTTCACTTCGACCGTTTGCCCCTGCTGCACTAGGTCTTCAGGATTCGCGACCCGGCTCCAGGCCATGTCGCTCACGTGGAGCAGACCGTCGACCCCGCCGAGGTCAACAAAGGCGCCGAAGCTCGCGATGCGGGTCACCGTGCCGCGTATTACGTCGCCCTCGCGCAGCGCCGCCAATTGGTTCTGCCCCGCTGCAAGGACTTCTTCTTCCAGCACCGCGCGCCGATCCACGATCACGTTCTCGTCCGTAACATCGAGCTGCGTGATGCGGCACGTGATCTCCTGTCCGACAAGCTTCTCCATCTCCGTCGCATCGCGAGTGCCACTGCGTGACGCCGGCAGGAAAGCGCGGACGCCCACGTCCACACTGAGGCCTCCCTTCACGACACCAGTAACGGTGCCGGGGATGGTCAGCTTCTGCGCAAAGGCTTCCTCGAGTTGCGTCCAGTCGCGGGGCTGCGCTACACGCGCCAGGGACAGCACATAGTAGCGCTCTTCATTTCGCCCCTTTACGGAAACAAAAAACCGATCGCCCGTCTTCACGCTGTCGGCGTTGTCGCGGAATGCAGTCCGCGGCAGCATGCCCTCCGTTTTGTAGCCGATGTCGAGATATACAGCATCTGGCCCAACGGAAACGACGGTCCCCTCGAGCTGCTTCGTTCCTGGCTCCGGACGATGGCTCCGCTCGAACTCCGAAAGCAGGTCACCAAACGATTCCGTCGATTCAGCAGACGAGGATGACTCGGGCTGCGCGGATTCTGGTTCTTCCGCCGGCTGCGGTGCGGCGTTTGTCTCATCAGTCATAGGGATTCCCTATTCTTTCATGCGGCACCCGGCTCTGCACTCAACCAGTCAGGAAAGCCGTAAGATGCTGCTCTGAGCAAAGTTGCAACCAGTCCAGTTTGTATTGAAGATGGGACGTGGTTCCCTGGGCTCATCTGCCCCCCGCAGGAGAGTTGTGTTCGTTCATCCATACCCGCGTCGCAGGTTTATGTCGCTCATGCTCGCAGCTCCCTTCTGGGGATCAGCGCTGGTTTCTGGCGCAGAAACCGAAGCGCTGATCACGGAGTTCGGCGCCGTCGCTGACGGCAAGAGCGTAAACACAAAAGCCATTCAGGACGCGATCGACCATCTGGCCGCCCGACGAGGAGGGACCGTCATCATCCCACGAGGCATCTTCGTGAGCGGCGCGCTCTTCTTCAAGCCAAAGGTGCACCTTCATCTGGAGGCGGGCGCGGTGCTGAGGTGCTCGACGGACATGGCCAATTTCCCCGCCCGGCGCACCAGGATCGAAGGACATTTCGAGGATAAATTCACCCCAGCTCTGATCAATGCGACCAATTGCGACGGTCTGCAGATCACTGGCGAGGGAACCCTTGACGGGGCCGGCCGCCCCATTTGGGACCTGTTCTGGAAACTGCGCAACGCGGCACCCGACCCACGAAACTTCCCCAATATTGGGATCCCCCGCGCACGTCTGGCCCTTATCGAACATTCGCGCGGAGTAAGAATCGAGGGTGTCACGTTCAGGGATTCGCAGTTCTGGAACCTGCATATCTACAACTGCGATGGCGTGCTCGTGCGCCAAACGCGTTTCGAGGTACCGGACGACTACCGGCAGGCACCCAGCACTGACGGAGTCGACATCGACAGTTCTCGCAACGTCACCGTTGACGGCTGCTTCTTTTCCGTGACCGACGATTGCATCGCCTGCAAGGGTTCCAGGGGGCCGCACGCGATGGAGGACAAGAGTAGCCCACCAGTAGAGCGCATTCGCGTGCGCAACTGCGTTTACAAACGCGGCGGCGGCGTCCTGACACTTGGCAGCGAGGCGACAATCGTGCGCGACGTCATCGTGGAGGACTGCAGAATCATCGGCCACGTGAGGGTCACCACGCTGAAGCTGCGCCCGGACACTCCCCAGCACTACGAAGACATAACGTTCCGCAACATCACATCAGAGGACAGCGCTGGGGCTATCCTCTCCATACAGCCGTGGTCTCAGTACGCTAATCTCCAGGGCGCAGCGCCCCCTCAATCGGTGGTCCGGAACGTAAAGCTCATCGGGATCAAAGGTCCGTTCGCATCGTTCGGCACTATCAGGCCCAATCCTGGTCAGACGGAGATCAGCAACGTCCTGCTTAAGGACTTCGACGTGGCGTTACAGCAGGACAAGCTCGCAGCTTCCGGAGTCACTGATCTCAAGTTCGAGGATGTGATTGTGAACGGCCAGCGGCAGTCGGGCTGAGGCCGCCGGTCTATCTCGGCCATGCGGAGCTATTACTCAGGCGACTCTATCGCAAGCGTCTGAGCCGCGGTGAGCCCGAGGGGCGAGTCGAATGTAATCCGCGTGACAGTTCCGTCAGGAGCGGCCCGGAAACCACGAGACTCGCTGCCAACACGAATCTTTGCCGGGGCGGCGGCGATGCGGAGAGCCCGCAGGTCGAGCCGTCCTGCTTCACAACGGATCGAAAGGACGCGACCGACACGGATGATGGTACCGAACCCGGAAGACATCACCCAGGGAGCATGGAAGTCGCCGGGCACCGCAGGGAGGAGCGTCAACGTGCCAGTGGAAAGA